>JBJFCA010000070.1:0-4357 GCA_051888725.1 Lachnospiraceae bacterium | reverse complement strand
GGAGTTAATTCCACCGCATAAGCGGACGGTGGAATTAACTTTTGAAATTTTCAATGAAAAATTGCTGATACGCAAAATATTGACAAAACTTCGAATATATTCTATATTGAAGGGGCAGATAGTTATATTTTGTATTGTGGTTAAGTATTTTTAATTGAAATGATGGCATTGGGAAGCCGGTTTGTACGGAAGGAGAGATTCGTATGGTAACGAACAAAAAAACAGCAACCAAGGCAGCAGAGGTTAAGACAGCAACCGCAAAGGCGGAAGAAGTAAAAGCAGCACCTAAGGCAACCGTAAAGGTAAATCCTGCAAAGGCAGAAGTAAAAGCTGCACCCGTAAAAGAAGAAGCAAAAGTAGAAACCAAGGCAGCAGAGAAGAAGGAAGCAGTTGCAAAGAAAGAAGCACCTGCAAAGAAGGAAACTGCAAAGAAGGCAGCTCCTGCTAAGAAGGAAGCAGCAAAGAAAGCAGCTCCTGCAAAGAAAGCAGTTGAAAAGAAAGCTGACGTAAAGGTAACATTAAGCGTACAGTTCGCAGGTAAGAGCTATACCACAGAAGATCTGGTTAAGATCGCTAAGGATGTATGGCAGTATGACCTGAAGCAGAAGGTAGCTGATTTCAAGTCTGTTGATTTGTATGTAAAGCCTGAAGAAGGCATGGTATATTATGTAGTGAACGGTAAAGAAGCAGGCGGCTTCTATATCTAAGTAGTATTGGCATAAAGACCTATCGGCAGCAGGCATGTTGTTGCCGGTAGGTTTTTTGATTTTGGAGCATAATTCAAGGAGAAAAATTACTTGAAAAAATTTAAGGTAAAGGATTGGCAGATACTTATTTTTTATCTGCTGCTTTTTTTCGTGACAGCATCAGTGATTGCCCTGATGCAGCCGATGTTTGATACACCACCCTGGTACGGTAATCCGCCGGATGAGCCATACCGCTTTAAGGTAGCGCAGTATATCTGTAAATACGGCAGACTGCCCAATGGTTACGATCCGGAAATCCGCATTCCGTCATACGGTATATCATACGGCTTTTATACGATGCTGCCCTATATCATACAGGGCTTTGTGATGCGATTTGTCAGCCTGTTTACAAGCTGTGAACTGCATCTTTTATATGCAGCCAGATTTGTGAATGTAATTTGCGGAACAATCATGGCAGCCTTTGTATATGGAATCGGAAACAGGCTTTTTAAGGACAGGCGGTTTAAGTGGCTTTTCTGTGTACTTGTCATGTATCTTCCCCAAAGCCTTTTTCTGCATACTTATGTCAATACGGATTCCATGAGCATGCTGTCTACGGCGATTATTTTTTATGCACTGGTCCGGGCATATCAGGAGGATTTTTCTGTTAAGAATTGTCTGATTTTGTCCGTGGGAATTATTCTATGTGCACTTTCCTATTATAATGCATATGGATGCATTCTGTGCAGCATACTCTTATTTGTGGGCTTTTATATATACAGAAACAACGGGAACGGAAAGCTTTCCCCCGACTGGAAAACCATGTGGAAACGGGGCGGCCTGACTGCAGCGGTGGTACTGCTTGGCATCGGCTGGTGCTTTATCCGGAATGCGGTACTTTACGATGGCGATTTTATCGGAATGAAAAGTCTGCGGCTCTGCGGCCAGTTGTATGGGGATCCGGCACTGCAGCCGTATAATCATTCGTATGCGGTACAGGGAATCTCCGTGTTTACCATGTTAAAGGAGAGAAATTTTTTTGAGGGACTCTTTATCAGCTTTGTGGCAGCCCTTGGTTCCATGTCCATTTACGGTAATATCTGGATGTACCGGTTTTACAAGGCAGTTTTATTTACGGGAGCGCTTTCTTTTGTGCTTTTACGGGAGAAAATTGCAGACAGGCAGAAGAGATTTCGAAAGATTTTCTTTCATATCAATATGATTCTGTGGATGGTGATTCCCCTGATACTGATCATTGACTATGCATATACCTACGACTACCAGAATCAGGGACGATATATCATGCCGGCTCTCATTCCGATTATGTATTATGCCACGGAGGGACTTAGGCGTCTTGCCATGCTAAACTGGATGCCGGATAAATGGGGCAGGGTAAAGAAGGGATTTCGGATTGCGGCAAATGTGGCAGTGTACACTGCGATTGCAGTTACAATCCTTTTCCTGATTCATACCGTGTTCTTCTGTGCAGTTCCGGTTTACCGCACAATATATATGGAATTGGGCGGAAGTGTCCTGCAGCCGATTCCGTTATAGATTATTTATAATTTCTTTATAAAATAGCAGTTGACAGATACATGCGCAAGTGCTATTTTATTTGAAGAAGATGTTAGCACTCGTTAAAAGAGAGTGCTAATAATTCCGAAGAGGAGGGACGGAGGATGCAGTTAGATGATAGAAAAAAGAAGATCCTACAGGCCATCATCCGGAACTACTTAGAGACCGGAGAACCGGTAGGCAGCAGAACCATTTCAAAGTATACGGATTTGAATTTAAGCTCCGCTACCATCAGAAATGAAATGGCCGATCTGGAAGAACTGGGATATATCATTCAACCCCATACTTCTGCAGGAAGAATTCCTTCCGATAAGGGTTACCGCTTTTATGTGGATACCATGATGGAAGAAAAGGACAAAGAAGTACAGGAAATGAAAGATCTGCTTGTGGAGAAGGAAGACAAAATGGAATCCCTCTTAAAGCAGGTGGTAAAGGTACTTGCACAGAATACCAATTATGCCACCATGATATCCGCACCGCAGATACATCGCAATAAGTTAAAATTCATTCAGCTCTCCAGAGTGGACAGAGGCCAGATTTTGGCAGTCATTGTGGTGGAAGGCAACATGATTAAGAACCATATGCTGAATGTACCGGACGGACTGGATGATGAGACGCTGCTGAAGCTGAATATGCTTCTCAACACCCATTTGAACGGCCTGCCGATTGAAGAGATTAATCTGGGACTGATTACAGCCCTGAAACAGCAGGCAGGTATCCACAGCCAGATTGTCGGTGAGGTACTGGATGCGGTAGCAGAGGTCATCAAGGAAGAAGAAGATCTGGAAATTTACACCAGCGGTGCAAATAACATTTTCAAGTATCCGGAGCTGGCCGATCACGAAAAAGCCAGTGAACTGATCAGTGCCTTTGAAGAGAAACAGGGACTCAGTACGCTGGTGCAGGAGACACTTGCAGATGAGAACAACAACGGCATTCAGGTCTATATCGGTGAGGAAGCGCCCTTAAAGAACATGAAGGACTGCAGTGTGGTAACGGCCACATACGAACTGGAAGAGGGCGTCAAGGGTACAATCGGTATTATCGGTCCCAAGCGGATGGATTACGACCATGTGGTGGATACCCTGAAGAATCTGATGCATCAGCTGGATGACATATACAAAAAATAGCATGCCCGGCATGCATGGCAGGAAAGGAAATTATGTATGGCAGAACAGGAAAAGGAATTAGAAAAGGATGAACAGGAAAAAGAACCTGTGAAGGATACGGTGAAGGAAACTGCGGAAACAGAAACTGCCCCTGATGAATCTGCCGGTCAGGCAGAAGCTGCAAAGGAGCAGGAAGCAGGAGAAAAACCTTCCGACAGGAAAAAGAAGAAGGATAAGAAGGAAGAGAAAAAAGAAGAAGCTTACAAGGAAAAGATAAGTGAACTGGAAGATAAGGTAAAGCGCCAGATGGCAGAATTTGAAAATTTCCGGAAACGTACGGAAAAAGAAAAGAATGCCATGTATGATGTGGGTGCGAAGAGCGTAATCGAGAAAATTCTTCCGGTAGTGGATAATTTTGAAAGAGGTCTGGCATCCGTTCCCGAAGAAGAAAAATCAGGTGCTTTTGCAGATGGCATGAACATGATCTACAAGCAGTTGATCGGGGAACTGGATAAGTTAGGTGTCAAACCCATTGAAGCAGTCGGTAAGGAATTCGATCCCAACCTTCACAATGCGGTCATGCAGACCACAAGCGACGAACTGGAATCAGGATATGTCGCACAGGAGTTACAAAAAGGTTATACCTACCATGATTCGGTCATCAGACACAGCATGGTATCAGTTGTAGAATAAAATTAAATTTTCAGGAGGGAATAACAATGAGTAAAATTATCGGTATCGACTTAGGAACAACAAACAGCTGCGTAGCAGTCATGGAAGGCGGTAAACCCACCGTTATCGCCAATACGGAAGGTGCAAGAACAACACCCTCTGTTGTAGCTTTTACCAAAACAGGAGAAAGACTGGTAGGTGAACCTGCAAAGCGTCAGGCAGTTACCAATGCAGAAAAGACAATCGCATCCATCAAGAGAGATATGGGTACAGACCGTGGCCGTACCATTGACGGCAAGAAGTATTCTCCGCAGC
>JBJFCA010000069.1:0-4372 GCA_051888725.1 Lachnospiraceae bacterium | reverse complement strand
CCTCAATATCTCAGCCAAATCTCTTTCCATAGCCTCTATATTGGCATCCAGCGTTTCCATGGTTCCTATACGCATTTCTGCACTTATCTCACACTGCAAGTCTTCCTTTGAATACTGCACCTTCGTTTCCACATTCATATATCCGCATACGGAATAACTGTACCCGTTATCCGTATCCCGAAATACAGGTGCAACCTCACCAACGGAAGTTTTCCACCTCATCAGTCTCGGGAACCAACACAAACCTTCCCTTATCAGTTCTTTAAACCTCTCTAACAGCTTCCCAAGTTCATAAAGTATCCCTCTGAAACTGTTACCGGCATCAAGTCTGCCGTCCCTTTCCACGGCAGTTGCATATTCTTCTATAGTGGGTGCAAGCAGATGAAACATTCCAACAAACCGCTTCATCTGTTCCAGAACCTTTACCGCCCTGTCTGCCTGATGCTGTTTTTCCTCCAACTCATCCTTCGTATAATCAAGAATTGCACTCTGAAGCTCAATGGAACCCTTTATATCGGCAAGACTCTTCTCCTTCCTGTCAATATCATCTCCCAGAAGCTCCAATTTCTCTGTTTCCTTTGCAACCTTGTACTCTGCAACTGTTAGATCGTGATTTCTTCCTTTTGATTTCTCCTTTATCTGTTCTCCGAAAACAACGGATACTTTCTCATCGATAAATTCACGCAAATCTCCTTGGAGAATCTTTGACAGCGTATAAGGCGTAAACACTGAGCGTTTTGACACCTGTTTACGCAGACTCTTCTTAAATCCCGTTGCAACAGGCACACCGACCACATGCATATGTGGACTTTCTTCATCAAAATGGATGACTGCATTTGCTACCTTAAAATCCGGCATTCTGTCCCGTAACTCATCCAGCAGCAGTTTGAAGATTCTTTTCATAAAAATCTTGTTGTCCTCATGTTCCTGCCAATACTTCATGTCTCCCACCTGAAAGATAATCTCCACCGCCATATCCTGTGACTTCTCGGATACATATTCATAATAATCTGAAATCTTTCTGTCTTTTCTGGTCTGTTTGTCATTGTATTCCTTCAGAACCCGGTCAAATTCATCATGATATACTTTTTTGACATCCTTCACCAGATTTTCCGTTCCGTACAGCAGCATAATATTTTCTGCACTGTACTCGTCGGATTTATATTTCCTGAGATTGTGCTTTGCCACTCCTTCCAGTTTTCGTTTCGTGGTAATTGCACTTTTCCCATTGCTCACATGAGCGACATAAGAAATACCTCCCATGCAACTCCTCCTTATCTGTAACTTCTCCCGGAGATGCTGTTATCATCTTTGCTCCGCCACAGATGATAACCCCTTAGCAGTTTTGGCAAGCCAAAACATCGGGGGCTCTCCGTGGGTAATATATATCTGCGTATTTTCATATAGGTGCGTCAAAAAGTGACGCACTTTTACGAAAAGTACTCCAAAAAATGACGCACTTTTTCAAAAGGTGAGTCAAAATGTGACGTACCTCATAAAATACTCTGAGCACAGGTGAGTCACTTTGTGGAGCACCTTTTCGATTCTGACTCCACTTTTTGACGCACCTTTTGCATTTTGACTCCCTTTTGTCGCACCTTTTATAAACGGATATTCCGACGCTTAATGATACTGCCTTATCACTTGGTACAGTACAGCCTCCTCAGCCATCATCCTCGCCTGTGTCCGCAACTGATACATCTCCCAAAACGATTGCCTGTTCTTTGGCTTATGACTGCTCAACCACTTACTTTCGATTGTCTCCAACAGCTCATATGCCTCCTCATCAATCTCCGCCGCCTTATCCCACAGTCGTCCAAACCTCACAAGATTTCTGTATCTGTCCGAATGTTCCGTTTTCATAAACTCAATCCACATTCGTCCGTATTTTCCTATATGAATCGGCTTAACAGCTTCCTCACTTACGGATAAAACAGGATACAGCAATCCGTCATACTCTTTATATTCAATTCCAAGTTTCTCAAATGTTGTCATAATAATCCTTCCTTTCCGGCTTAAGACCGCAACATCGCAGTGCCTTTGTATTTTGCAACCTTGCAGTCTAAGAATGCAAAGTCTGACACTCTGCAATGTTGCGGTGTTACTTTATTCACCTTTGTGCAGATCCCAATACCAGCTTCCGTTAATCCGCTTTGCCTTAATTCCAAGTTCCTTCTTGGCGGTTTCCAATGTTCTCTTTGAAATTCCCTCCTGCGCCGCCAGCTCAAGAATCTCATTACTCATTATCAGATTCTTGGAATCCGCAAGCTCCTGAAGAAATTGCTTTGCCATGTCAAGCTTGCATGCTTTGGGTGCTATGCCGCCAAGAATCTCGTCAGCAGTTATTTCATAATCTCCAATCCACCGGAAGCCTTCCTCCGTCAGTTCAAATGCCTTGGAATGTCCGAATGCCGACAGATTATTCTTTATCTGAACCACGGCACGCATGTTAGGCTGACCTTCAATTCTTCCCACAAGCAATACACTTCGTGCCACGGCATAAAAGTCAATGGAACCCATACCTCTGTATGCCGCCTTTGCGCCTGAGCCCTTATTCATGTGACCGATAAGAACAATGGCGCAGCCTGTCCTCTCTGCAATGCTCCCAAGCTTCTTAGTCATTTCTCTTGCTTCATTTGCCCTGTTCATATCGGTGCCGCATCCAAGATAAGCCTGTATCGGGTCTAATATCAGAAGCCCTGCATTTTCCTTTCTGATTGCCTGCTCCAGTCTGTCATCCGTCATGGATACTGACTTTTCGCTCTCATCTATGATGGATATTCTTGTGCAGTCCGCACCGGCTGACTCCAGTCGTGGCTTTACCGTGTCTGCAAGTCCGTCCTCTGCCGTCTGGTATATGACATTCACGGGATTTCCCTGCTCCATGGCAGCATCAAATCCCTGTCCTTTCGACAGCATTGCGGCTATATTTAATATAAAAGTTGATTTCCCGTCTCCCGGATCACCCTGTATAATTGTGAGTTTTCCATATGGGATAAATGGATACCACAGCCATCTGACCATCTGTGTTTCCACCTGCGACAGCTGTATCATCTTAAGTTGTGTCTGTTCCTCCATGTTCTTCCTCCGCTAAAATTATTGTGTAAATTTGCGGAGCCTTCTGTTATACTGTAGTTGCGAAGTACATATAGCAAAGGCTCTGCTTTTGCCTATGGTTTACAGCCCTGTGTTTATGCATGGGGCTGTTTTTCATCCGTGTTTTCCCACAGATATTTTGCTCCGTCAAGTACTGCAATGACAGCATTTAACATTGCCACATAATCAAATGCAAGTTCATCCGGATCATCATATTCTCTGCCGTCCACGGGAGAACATTTTCCTTTTATCCGTCCATCTCTATAAAGTTCATCAGCCAGAATATGCATGTCCTCCTGCATCTGCCTTACGCATTCCACAAGCCGGTAAACCGTTTCTTTCTTACCCACCACACATATCCTGTTATAAATGCAGGAACGGGTAAAATAATCCTTTTTAAGCATCCCGCTTGCTTTTATCCTTGCTTCAATTTCCCTTCTGTCCCTGTCAGATATGCGGAAACTAATGGTAGGATATTTATGAATGTTGCTCATTTTACGTCAACTCCTTTCTCCAAACTGCCTGTTCTTTCGCAAAATTCACGGTTAAGTACTGCAGCCATCTCCTGCTGTTCCGTTGGAAACATATGGGCGTAATGAAAGGTAATACTCTGGCTTTCATGCCCTACCCTGTTCCCAATGGCAACCGCCGAAAAACCTCTGTTAATCAGATATGAAATATGCGAATGTCTTAGTCCGTGGATTGTAATACGCTTTACACCCGCCTTTTTTGCACCTCTGGTCATTTCCTTGTGCAGATAAGATTTGGTAATCATAAATATCCTGTTGTCCCTTGTAAAACCATACAGGCTTGAAAGATACTCTTTCATTTCCTCAGCCAGGAAATCCGGCATCACAATATCCCGCCTGCTTTTCGGTGTCTTCGGATCAGTGATGATATCCTCTCCGTCAATTCTCTGGTAGGATTTATTAATGTGTATTACCTTACCCTCCACATCAATATCCGCTGCAGTAAGTGCAAGCAGTTCTCCACTTCTTAATCCACACCAGTAAAGCACCTGAAACGCATAATAGGATACGGATTTATCCTTTACCTGTTCTATAAATTTCAGATATTCCTCCTCCGTCCAGAATTCCATTTCATCCGCTTTTCCCTTTCCGATGGTTCCGGCTTTCTTCACGGGATTATCCGGCAGATTATAAAATCTTATAGCATGGTTAAACAGTGCCGAAAGCTCCGACTGAATGGTTTTCAGATAAGTGGGCTTAAACGGTTTTCCATCCGGTGTTTTAAGCTTCATAATCGCATTCTGCCA
>JBJFCA010000068.1:0-4405 GCA_051888725.1 Lachnospiraceae bacterium | reverse complement strand
TACCCCATGCCTTTTTGTACATAAGAAGTCAGTTTGTCTGATAATAATTGGAAATTCATATTGCTCCTTTTGTTGTTATAATAAGGCGTGTCGGAACGATTGCATTATGACAAACTTACAAAGTCAAGAAAAGGAGAAAACATTATGATAAGAAAAATTATTCAGATTGATGAAGATAAATGTAACGGTTGCGGACTTTGTGCAACCGCATGCCATGAGGGTGCTATCGGCATGGTAAACGGAAAGGCAAAACTTCTGCGGGATGATTACTGCGACGGCTTGGGAAACTGCCTTCCGGTGTGCCCGACAGGAGCCATTACATTTGTAGAACGGGAAGCAGCCGCATATGATGAGGCGGCTGTCTTGAAAAATCAGCAGGACAAAACACAACTGCGGCAATGGCCGATTCAGATAAAACTTGTGTCGATCAATGCACCGTATTTTGCAGGTGCCGATTTGCTGATTGCAGCAGATTGTACGGCGTATGCATATGCAGGCTTTCATCAGGACTTCATTCGTGGTAGAATCGTATTAGTCGGATGTCCGAAGCTGGATGAAGTCGATTATAGTGAAAAACTGACTGAAATTATCGCACAAAACGATATTAAGAGTGTGACAGTTTTAAGGATGGAAGTCCCATGCTGCGGAGGAATTGAGTATGCCGCAATGACGGCACTACAAAATAGCAATAAATTTATTCCGTATCAGGTAGTTACCGTCTCAATAAAAGGAACGATACTAAATCAACGAAAGTAAGAAAAATGAGAAAAGATTTAACAAAAGGAAATGTTACGACAACAATGCTCCTGTTCGCGGCACCGATGATTGCCGGTAATCTGCTGCAACAGTTCTATAATTTTGCCGATACCTGGATCGTCGGAAGATTCATCGGACCAGATGCATTGGCGTCAGTCGGTTCTGCTTATACATTGATGACTTTTTTAACATCTATTTTGATTGGAATGTGTATGGGAAGCGGCTCGGTCCTTTCCTTTTGGTTTGGGAAAAAAGAGGAAGAAAGGATGCAGGAAAGCATGAGAGCATCCTTTTTTCTGATTGGCACCATTACCATCGTGCTGAATGTATTTGTATTACTTTTTACAAAACAGATTTTGCATCTTCTGAATATTCCGGATGAATTAATGCAGATGATGCAGACCTATGTGAGCATTGTGCTTTGTGGGTTGTTTTTTGTATTTCTTTATAACTATTTTGCATATCTTTTGCTGGCAGTAGGAAATTCAGTGGTCCCGGTAAAGTTTCTGGCAGCTGCATCTTTATTGAATGTAGGATTGGATTATCTGCTTGTTGTGATTATTCCCTATGGAATTGCGGGTGCAGCCTTTGCAACCGTGTTTTCGCAGGCAATAGCAGGAATCGGGATTGCTGTCTATACCTATTGGAAGGAGCCTATGCTTCGTCTAAGGGTTGTAAAACATCGCTTGACAAAGGGAGTCTATGCAGAAATTCTGCGTTTTTCATTTGCGGCATCTGCACAGCAGTCTGTTATGAATTTCGGGATTCTTCTGGTACAGGGACTCGTGAACAGTTTTGGAAGCAGTGTCATGGCCGCTTTTGCAGCAGGGGTAAAGATTGATACCTTGGCATATATGCCGGCACAGGAGTTTGGAAATACGTTCTCCTTATTTGTTTCACAAAACCATGGAGCGGGAGACCATGAAAGAATCAAAAAAGGAATAAAAAGTGCAGTCACTGTGGCAATGAGTTTTTGCATTGTGGTTTCAGGCATTGTTTTTTGCTTTGCGCGATATCTTATGATGATTTTTGTAAATCCACAGGAAAGTGAAATTATTAATATCGGAGCAGGCTATTTACGGGTAGAAGGCGCATTTTATTGCGGAATCGGACTACTATTTTTGCTGTATGCACTTTATCGTGGAATCGGCAAACCCGAAACGGCACTCTTGCTTACAGTTATTTCTTTGGGAACACGAGTGATTCTGGCATACATACTTTCTTCATTTGAGCAGATTGGTGTTGTGGGAATCTGGTGGGCAATTCCGATTGGCTGGCTTTTGGCAGATATAACAGGTATTGTAAAATGGAAGAAGCATGGATGGTAGAAATTGCTGTACAAAAATATATTTTCATGTATAATATTTATAGATAAGAGATTAGAAAAATATGGGCAAAGCCGGTGAAAATCGGTGACGCAAAGCTAAAGGGGCTTAACCGTTAGGAAAGCCAGCCAGTTGCAGAGAACGAAGATAACAGACTTTGCTTTTGGCAAGGTCTTTTTTCATAGGAAGGATGACGCATATGAAGAAACGGATATTTTTGTTATCAGTATTTTTACTCGTGTTTTTTATAGGAAGCACAACGGTATACGCCGATTCATTTTCCATCAACAAAACGAAAGCGACAATGAATATCGGTGATACGATAGACCTTGACATATCAGGAACCGACAAAGTACCCCACTTTGCTTCCTATAACGTTAATATAGCCAAAGTAGACCAGAATGGTATTGTTACGGCTGTCAGGAAAGGTACAACAACTATCAGCGTAAGGGTTGGTCTTACTTATAAGAAATGTACCGTTACGGTTGTTGATTCCGGTATCAAACTGAATAAAACCTCCGCCACCATTTATACAGGAGGTACTTCTACAAAGACTGTACAGTTAAGGGCTACTGTTAAAGGAGCATCAAAAGCAGTACAGTGGGAAAGCTTAAACCCAATGGTTGCTACTGTAGATGAAACAGGGAAAGTTACTTCTGTCTCGGAAGGAACGGCTGTTATTACAGCAACCGCAAACGGAAAGAGGGCTGCCTGTCCTGTTACCGTTAAGGAAAGCAGTATCTTACTGAACATGGATTCCATGCAACTAAGCACCAAGGGAAACGGAAGTTCCATGAAACTGACTCCTTCCGTAACAGGCTCAAGTAAGTCTGTGAAATGGACAACCTCTGACAAGACCATAGCAACAGTAAGCGGAGGAAGAGTAACAGGAAAAAATACAGGAACTGCAATCATCACGGCAACTGCAAACGGTGTTTCCGCTACCTGTGAAGTAAATGTCATAAAAGGTTCTGTTTCTATTAGTGAGGAAAAAGTTCTTCTTTATACCGGAGAGACAAAGCAGCTAAAAACAAATGCAGGAAGTAAAGATGTGGTTACATGGAATAGTTCCGATGACACCGTAATCACAGTAGACGAAAAAGGAAAGATTACTGCCGCAGGTGCCGGAACCGCTGTCATTAGTGCGACATTGAATGGTACAACAGACACCTGTGAGATTACGGTTAAGGATATCGTGACGGAGATTGAAGAAGAAACGGTTTCCTTAAAGACAAAAGGAACAGATAAGACATATACGCTTCATTATAATGTAATCGGAAGGAGTTCCTCTATCAGATGGACGACGTCTGATAATAAAGTTGCTACAGTAAGTAAAGGAAAGATTACAGCGAAAAAGGCGGGAACTACTACTATTACAGCCACGGCAAACGGTATTTCCGACACAGTGGAAGTAACGGTATCTGTTTATGACCCTACGATTAGCCTGAGCCAGCCGGAATATACGTTGTACACGAAAAAGGGGAATACATATACCTTAAAGGCTGCTATAGACGGACCTGTAAAGAAAGCTGTATGGGAAAGCTCTAATCCGGAAGTGGCAACCGTTGTAAACGGCAAGGTAACTGCTGTGGGAGAAGGTCAGACAGTCATAACTGCTTCGGCTAACGGGGTTACGGCAGAATGTCTGATTACCGTAAAGGAAAGCAAAGTTATATTAGGAACAGAAAACATCACGCTGGATAAGGGAGAAACAGCACAGCTTCCAGCGGATGTTGTAGGCTACAGCCAGACTTTAGCCTACACGACAACTAACTCAAAGGTGGCAACGGTAAAGAACGGTATAATTACCGCAAAGAGTTATGGGGAAGCAGATATTAAAGTTACGGCAAACGGGGTGTCTGCAGTGTGCCATGTGAAAGTTGGCGTATGTGAACATATTTATAACGAGGGTGTTGTGACCAAAGAAGCAACCTGTACAGAACCTGGAGTCAAGACCTTTACCTGTACACTGTGTGGAGATGCTTACACAGAAGATATTCCGTTGAAAGACCATGAATATGCCAATACTTCTGTCACAGCCCCAACCTGTACAGAAAAAGGATATACAACACATACGTGTACTTGCGGTGACAGTTATGTTGACACGTATGTGGATGCATTAGGTCATGCGTGGGGAGAATGGATAACCACGAAAGAACCTACGGAGACAGAGACAGGTGAAAAAAAACATATCTGCTCAAGGTGTAAAGCCGAAGAAACGGAAAGCATACCGGTTAAAGAACATGAGCATATATATACAGAAACGGTCACAGCCCCAACCTGTACAGAAAAAGGATATACGACACATACATGTACTTGCGGTG
>JBJFCA010000067.1:0-4420 GCA_051888725.1 Lachnospiraceae bacterium | reverse complement strand
GGTATTGTGAGACGGATAGATGATTTAGGACGCGTGGTAGTGCCCAAGGAGATCAGAAGAGTATTGCGCATCAGAGAGGGCGACCCGTTGGAAATCTTTACAGATAAGGATGGAGAAATTATTTTGAAAAAGTATTCCCCCATCGGCGAAATGGGATATTTTGCACAACAGTATGCAGAGACGGCAGCACAGTCTTTAGGATGCCGTGTGTGTATCTGTGACAGGGATCAGGTGATTGCTGTTGCCGGAATGCCCAAGAAGGACATGATTGGCAAAGGACTTCATAAAGAACTGGAACAGGTTATCAGCGAAAGGGAAGTCATTTGTGCCAAAAAAGGGGAAAAACGTTTTATTCCCATTTTAAGCCACGGAGACAATGAGTATGATATGCAGATTATACAGACCATTATCTGTGAAGGAGATGCAATCGGTGCGGTGATTTTTCTTACCAAGGAAGGAGAAAAAACAATCGGTGAGACCGAAAAGAAAGCGGCTCTCATTGCCGCTAACTTCTTAGGACGTCAGATGGAAGGCTGAGGGAATGGTAAATCAGTCGGCAACAATGCAGTTTCGCCCGCTATCCTTACC
The DNA here is from genome assembly GCA_051888725.1 of Lachnospiraceae bacterium. Lineage (GTDB taxonomy): Bacteria > Bacillota > Clostridia > Lachnospirales > Lachnospiraceae > Acetatifactor. The sequence continues at coordinate 3,832 of JBJFCA010000067.1, read as the reverse complement.
GAGGTAAAGTTTGCTGTCCGCTTTTCGTAAAAGATCGTTTATGGAGATATCCGCAGAGGCCTGTGCCATGCCCAGAGTCATGGTCACATGAATCTCGGTATCTTCATAACTGACTGTAAGGTGGCGGATGCATGTCAGCAGGGCTTCTGCATTTTCCTTTGCCTGATCAAGGGTGGAATCCTCGTAAAGCAAAAGGAATTCTTCTCCGCCCCATCTGGCAACGCAGCCTTTTCCATGCATTTCTTTCCTTAAAATACTTCCGACAGCCTTCAGGACTTCGTCACCGCATTCGTGACCGTAGGTGTCGTTAACAGTTTTGAAATGATCTATGTCGCCGATGCAAAGTACATAGGGTATGTTTTTTGTACACAGTTTTTCCTGGTTTTCTTTCAGTTTCTTATCGGCATAGCGGCGGTTGTTTAAGCCGGTCAGCGTATCCTGTTCCAGCAGCGTGCGTAAAGAACGCTGCATGCTCAAGGCGGAGACACCGATCTCGCTGAATTCATCATTGCGGCTTAAGACTTCCTGACCAAGAGAAGCATTCAGATTACCGCCGGCAATTTTGGCAAGAAAGACTTTGATCGTCTGCAGCGCAGTGATAATCTTATGGGTATATGAAGAGGAAATAATACATACAATTACAATACTGCAGAGAGAGATGATAAAAATAGGGAAAATCGTACGCTTCACGGCACGGTTGACCTGTGCACAGGGTTTCCCCGCATAGGCCATGCCGATTACGGTGCCGTCTGCATTGCGGAGAGGCATATAATAGGCAAAATAGCTGACATTATTGATTGTGGTGTTGGTATAAAAATGAGGGGCATTACCGGTAAAGACATCCTGAAAAACACGTTCATTGGCACCTGTACCTACGATCCGTTGTCCCTGTTCGTCCAGAATAGTAGTGAGAATACGGGTATCTTCATAAAAAATTGTGAATTCAATCCCTGTTTCTTCCCTGAAACGGTCCATCACAGAGTAATCTGAGGTGATGATACTGTCTCCTTTTACAAACTGATAGGCGCCGTCACCCTGCAGGGAATAATCGCCGGGATAGAGCATGTCGTAAGTCGCAACCAGCATTTCGGTTACATCCTGCAGCTCGGTGCGCACCTGTTCATACATAGTGGACTGCACAGTTTTAAAACTGAATATCATGATTACAAGACCCAGAATAAGTAGAGGCACACAACTGAATGCCTGCAGGGAATAATACAGTTTGCCCTTCTGATTGTTTTTCGCCATACGGTAACCCTCCATGATTTATTATACTTCTGTTTGGAATTTTTCTCAATAAAAAATCTCTGAGGCAGGTTTTTATGTCTATTGACAAGGTTGTAAAGAAAGATTTATAATAAGCACGTTGAAAAAGACAGTGACGGAGACAGTAGGTGATCAGGCAAACGTGACAGCGAGCCGGCGATGGTGTAAGACCGGTACCAGTAGCGGATTACTGAAAATCACTCCATAGTCGTTCGTGCCAAAGGCATCTGCCCGGTAGTGCGCGCCGGCTTCCCGCCGTTATCGGGAAACATATACTTTGGGTGTATGCTGTAACAGGTGGTAACGCGGAATTTAACCTCGTCCTTTTACGGACGGGGTTTTTTGTTACATGTTTATAAAGAAGAAAGGAAGAAGACCATGTACAAAAAAGTATCAACAGATTTAAACTTTGTGGAAAGGGAAAGAGAAGTTGAACAGTTTTGGGACGAGAACCATATCTTTGAAAAGAGTATGGAAAGCCGAAAAGAGGGACCAACGTATACTTTTTATGACGGGCCGCCCACCGCAAACGGTAAGCCCCACATCGGGCATGTGCTGACCCGTGTCATCAAGGATATGATCCCCAGATACCGTACCATGAAAGGCTACATGGTTCCCAGAAAGGCCGGGTGGGATACCCACGGACTTCCCGTAGAGATCGAGGTGGAGAAAAAACTGGGACTGGACGGCAAGGATCAGATTGAGGAATACGGACTGGAGCCTTTTATTAAGGAATGTAAGGAAAGTGTCTGGAAATATAAGGGCATGTGGGAGGATTTTTCCGGTACCGTGGGTTTCTGGGCCGATATGGAGAATCCGTATGTTACGTACCATGATGACTACATTGAATCTGAATGGTGGGCGTTAAAGGAAATCTGGAATAAGAAATTACTGTACAAGGGCTTTAAGATTGTACCGTATTGCCCCCGCTGCGGTACCCCGCTGTCTTCCCAGGAAGTGGCACAGGGATATAAGGATGTCAAGGAACGCTCCGCAATCGCCCGTTTTAAGGTTAAGGATGAGGATGCTTACATTTTAGCATGGACCACCACCCCCTGGACACTGCCATCCAACGTGGCACTCTGCGTAAACCCTGATGAAACCTATGCAAAAGTAAAGGCAGCAGACGGCTATACCTATTATATGGCAGAGGCTCTCTTAGATACCGTACTGGGTAAGCTTGCGGATCCTGAGAACGGCGTGAAGGCTTATGAAGTATTAGAGACCATGTCCGGTAAGGATCTGGAATTCAAGGAATATGAGCCCCTCTTTGACTGTGCGGTTGACATCTGTAAAAAGCAGAATAAGAAAGCTTATTATGTAGTATGTGACACTTATGTTACGCTGACAGACGGTACCGGCGTGGTACACATTGCCCCCGCTTTTGGTGAAGATGATGCCAAGGTCGGCAGAAATTATGATCTGCCTTTTGTACAGCTTGTGGACGGCAAAGGCAACATGACGGCGGAAACTCCCTATGCAGGCGTATTTGTAAAGAAAGCCGATCCCATGGTTTTAGAGGATCTGGATAAGAAGGGACTGTTGTTTGCCGCTCCGAAATTTGAACACAGCTATCCTCACTGCTGGAGATGCGACACCCCGCTTATTTATTATGCGAGAGAGTCCTGGTACATTAAGATGACTGCGGTAAGGGATGACTTAATCCGCAATAACAATACCATCAACTGGATTCCGGAATCCATCGGTAAGGGGCGTTTCGGCGACTGGCTGACCAACGTGCAGGACTGGGCGATTTCCCGTAACCGTTACTGGGGCACCCCGCTAAATATCTGGGAATGCAGCTGCGGTCATCAGGAATGCATCGGCAGCCGTGCCGAACTGGCGGAAAGAAGCGGTAATCCGGAGGATGCCAGGGTAGAACTTCACAGACCTTATATTGATAATGTGACCATGAAATGCCCGGAATGCGGCGGCGAAATGCATCGTGTACCGGAAGTTATCGACTGCTGGTTTGACTCCGGTGCCATGCCTTTTGCACAGCACCATTATCCGTTTGAGAATAAAGATGTATTCGAGAAGCAGTTCCCTGCCCAGTTTATTTCCGAGGCAGTGGACCAGACCAGAGGCTGGTTCTACTCCCTGCTTGCAGAGTCTACCATTCTGTTTAACAAGGCTCCTTATGAAAACGTTATCGTGTTAGGACACGTACAGGATGAAAACGGACAGAAGATGAGCAAGAGTAAGGGCAATGCCGTAGATCCGTTTGAAGCCTTAAATACCTATGGTGCAGATGCAATCCGCTGGTATTTCTACATCAACTCCGCACCCTGGCTGCCCAACCGCTTCCATGGCAAGGCCGTACAGGAAGGACAGCGTAAGTTCATGGGGACTCTGTGGAACACCTATGCATTCTTCGTACTGTATGCCAACATCGACGGCTTTGACGCTTCCGGACACACCCTGGAGTATGAGAAGCTTTCCGTTATGGATAAATGGATTCTTTCCAAGTTAAATACCGTAGTCGGTGAAGTAGATAACGATCTTGACAACTACAGGATTCCGGAAGCTGCGAGAGCACTGCAGGAATTTGTGGATGACTTAAGCA
>JBJFCA010000066.1:0-4422 GCA_051888725.1 Lachnospiraceae bacterium | reverse complement strand
CCTTTGTGTTTCCTTAGCAAAGAACGCAGGTCGTAACAATCAGGGTAAGATCACGGTAAGACATCGTGGCGGTGGTTCCAGAAGAAAGTACAGAATCATTGATTTCAAGAGATACAAGGATGATATTCCTGCAACTGTTATCGGTATCGAATATGATCCTAACAGAACTGCAAACATCGCACTGATCTGCTATGAAGACGGCGAGAAGGCTTACATTCTTGCACCCGAAGGCCTGACAGACGGCATGAAGGTTATGAATGGTGAGCATGCAGAAGTAAGAACAGGTAACTGCCTGCCTCTGGCACAGATTCCTGTAGGTACCCAGGTACACAATATTGAGTTATATCCCGGCAAGGGCGGCCAGCTGGTTCGTTCCGCAGGCAACAGCGCACAGCTGATGGCAAAGGAAGGCAAATATGCAACCTTAAGACTTCCCTCCGGTGAAATGAGAATGGTTCCTCTCGTATGCAGAGCTACCGTCGGTATCGTAGGCAATGTTGACCACAGCCTTGTAAACTTAGGAAAAGCAGGACGTAAGCGTCATATGGGTATCCGCCCTACTGTACGTGGTTCCGTTATGAACCCGAATGACCATCCTCATGGTGGTGGTGAAGGTAAAACCGGTATCGGACGTCCGGGTCCCTGCACTCCTTGGGGCAAACCTGCACTCGGCTTGAAGACACGTAAGAAGAAAAACAAGTCCAACAAGCTGATTGTAAGAAGAAGAGACGGCAAGGCCATCAAATAATTAAGGAGGAGAGACAATGGCTAGATCACTGAAAAAAGGACCTTTCGCAGATGAAAGCCTGCTGAAAAAGGTTGACGCATTAAATGCATCAGGACAGAAGCAGGTTATTAAGACCTGGTCCCGTCGTTCTACAATTTTCCCTTCTTTCGTGGGACATACAATTGCAGTACACGACGGCAGAAAGCACGTTCCTGTATATGTAACGGAAGATATGGTTGGACACAAACTCGGAGAGTTCGTTGCAACCAGAACATTTAGAGGACATGGAAAAGACGAAAAGAAGACGAAAGTAAAGTAATTTCACTTCCATAGTTGAAAGGAGGACCATTCTATGGCTAAGGGACATAGAAGTCAAATTAAAAGAGAAAGAAACGCGCAGAAAGATACAAGACCTTCAGCTAAGATCTCTTACGCAAGGGTTTCTGTTCAGAAAGCATGTTTCGTTTTGGATGCCATTAGAGGCAAGGATGTTCAGACTGCTCTTGCAATCTTAACCTACAATCCCAGATACGCATCCAGTGTTATAAAGAAGTTATTGGAATCTGCAGTAGCCAATGCTGAAAACAATAATGGCATGAATCCTGCAAACCTTTATGTGGCTGAGTGCTTTGCAAACAAGGGACCTACCATGAAGAGAGTAAGACCCAGAGCACAGGGCAGAGCATACAGAATTGAGAAGCAGATGAGCCATATCACCGTTATTCTGGATGAGAAGAAATAGGAAGGGAGTCAAGATTTATGGGACAGAAAGTTAATCCTCACGGCCTTAGAGTCGGCGTTATTAAAGATTGGGATTCTAAATGGTACGCTGATGCAGAATTCTCTGACTATTTAGTAGAGGACTACAACATCAGAAAGTATCTGAAGAAGAAATTATTTGCTGCAGGTGTTTCCAAGATTGAAATCGAGAGAACATCCGACAGAGTAAAAGTTATCATCTATACCGCAAAGCCCGGCGTTGTAATCGGTAAGGGCGGTGCAGAAATCGAAGTTACCAAGAATGAACTTTCCAAGCTGACCGGCAAGAAAGTACTGGTAGACATCAAAGAAATCAAGAGACCGGATAAGGATGCACAGCTCGTTGCAGAAAACATTGCACAGCAGCTTGAAAACCGTGTATCTTTCAGACGTGCCATGAAGTCCTGCATGGGCAGAACCATGAAGGCAGGCGCACTGGGTATCAAGGCTTCCTGTTCAGGACGTCTGGGCGGTGCTGATATGGCTCGTACCGAGTTCTACAATGAGGGAACAATTCCTCTGCAGACATTGAGAGCAGATATTGACTACGGCTTCGCAGAAGCAGACACCACCTACGGTAAAGTCGGTGTTAAGGTTTGGATCTACAAAGGCGAAGTTCTTCCCACTAAAAATCAGGAAGGGAGCGAGAAATAATTATGTTAATGCCTAAGAGAGTAAAGCGTCGTAAACAGTTCCGCGGCAGTATGGCAGGTAAAGCTACGAGAGGCAATACCTTAAGCTACGGCGAATTCGGACTGGTTGCACTGGAGCCTTGCTGGATCAAAGCAAATCAGATCGAAGCAGCCCGTATTGCACTTACCCGTTATACCAAGCGTACCGGTAAAGTCTGGATCAAGATTTTCCCGGATAAGCCCGTAACCGTTAAGCCTCTCGGAACACGTATGGGTTCCGGTAAAGGTGCCGTAGACGGTTGGGTAGCAGTTGTTAAACCTGGACGTGTAATGTTTGAAATCGCAGGAGTTCCCGAGGAATCTGCAAGAGAAGCATTACGTCTTGCAATGCACAAGCTTCCTTGCAAGTGCAAGGTTGTTTCTAAAGCAGATCTGGAAGGCGGTGTAGCAGATGAAAATGAATAAATTTGTAGAAGATTTGAGAAATAAATCAGAAGCAGAATTAGCACAGGAATTAGTTGCTGCAAAAAAAGAACTTTTCAATTTGAGATTCCAGAACGCAACCAACCAGTTGGACAATACAGCAAGAATTAAAGAGGTAAGAAAAAATATTGCCCGTATTCAGACTGTTATCACCGAGAAGGCAAACGCTTAATCGGTTCGTTCACAAGATGCCCTTAAGGGCGGAATTTCAGAAAGGAGATTTTGATCGTGGAAAGAAATTTAAGAAAAACACGTACCGGTAAGGTAATCAGCAATAAGATGGATAAGACAATCGTTGTTGCAATTGAAGAGCATGTAAAGCATCCTCTTTACAAGAAGATTGTAAAAGATACCTACAAGTTAAAGGCTCATGATGAAAACAATGAATGCAACATTGGCGATACCGTAAAAGTTATGGAAACAAGACCTCTCTCCAAGGATAAGAGATGGAGACTTGTTGAAATCGTTGAGAAGGCTAAATAAGGTAGCCTGCAAGAAATTCGGTACTATTTTGGAAGGAGAAATAACATGGTTCAGCAAGAGAGCAGACTGAAAGTTGCTGATAACACCGGTGCCAAAGAGCTTCTTTGCATCAGAGTTATGGGCGGCTCTACAAGAAGATATGCACAGATTGGCGATATCATTGTTGCTTCTGTTAAAGATGCAACACCAGGCGGCGTTGTAAAAAAAGGTGATGTAGTAAAGGCTGTTGTCGTTCGTTCCGTTAAAGGCGCACGTCGTAAAGATGGTTCTTACATCAAATTTGATGAAAATGCTGCAGTAATCATCAAAGATGACAAGACTCCGAGAGGAACTCGTATCTTTGGACCGGTAGCAAGAGAGCTTCGTGAGAAACAGTTTATGAAGATCGTTTCCCTTGCACCCGAAGTATTATAAGGAGGTATCGCATGGCTACGTTAAAAATCAAAAAAGGTGATACCGTAAAGGTGATCGCCGGCAAAGACAACGGCAAAGAAGGAAAAGTAATTGCCGTAGATCATAAGAATAACAGAGTGACTGTAGAAGGCGTAAACATGATCACAAAGCATGCAAAACCTTCACAGGCTAACCCCAATGGTGGAATCCTTCAGAAGGAAGCACCGATTGATCTGTCCAACGTTATGTACGTTCATAAGGGCAAGGTTACCAGAATCGGCTTCAAAGTAGAAGGTGACAAAAAAGTCCGTGTTGCAAAAGCAACCGGTGAAGTGATTGACTAATTCGGGGAAGGAGGACTATAGAGCGTGAGCAGACTGAAAGATTTATATAATGATGAAATTAAGGACGCCATGGTAAAGAAATTCGGTTACAAGAATGTAATGGAAATTCCCAAGATCGACAAGATCGTAGTCAACATGGGCGTTGGTGAAGCAAAGGAAAACGCAAAGGTACTGGAAGGCGCTGTTAAGGATATGGAAACCATCACCGGACAGAAAGCTGTTCTTACCAAAGCAAAGAATTCTGTAGCAAACTTTAAAATCCGTGAAGGTATGGCAATCGGATGTAAGACTACCTTACGTGGTGACAAGATGTATGAGTTCCTGGATCGTCTGGTGAATCTGGCATTACCCCGTGTACGTGACTTCAGAGGTGTAAATCCTAACGCATTTGACGGAAGAGGTAACTATGCACTCGGTATTAAAGAACAGCTTATCTTCCCGGAAATCGAGTACGATAAGGTTGACAAAGTAAGAGGTATGGATGTTATCTTTGTTACAACTGCTAAGACAGATGAAGAGGCAAAAGAACTGCTTACACAGTTTAATATGCCATTTACAAAATAGGAGGTAAATTATGGCTAAGACAGCAATGAAAATTAAA
>JBJFCA010000065.1:0-4453 GCA_051888725.1 Lachnospiraceae bacterium | reverse complement strand
GACCGTATTCAGAAGGAGTGCATAGCAAAGTATGGTAAGGAAGTGCCGGAGTATATCATCAATGAAGTGATTGAAACGGGAGATACCAAAGCCATTGCCAAGAATAAGGAATCCATTATGGATACCATCAATGCAGGGCTTAGAAGATATGCCCTTGAAGTGGAAGCCAAGCTTCGTGAACTGAAAATTGACTTTGATTTTACCAATGTGGTGTATGTGGGCGGCGGAGCCGGAGTTATGAGACGTTTTGGAAGCTGTACCGGAGAAAATGTGCGATATGTAACTGATGTCCGTGCCAATGCTCTCGGTTATCAGTACTTAGCACAGAATCTGGAGGTATAGCTTATGGCAACAAGGTCGATTGCATTCCGGTTGAATGATAAGAACCGGGAGGATAAGGAAATCATGGACTGGCTGGATAAAGCGGTCTATGAGGGAGAGTATTATGATTCACTGACGGAGGCTGTGAAGTGGGCGATTCTTTGTTTTGTCCGTGGAGAAATCCGTTTTCGGGAAGAAATGAGTACTGTGGAGCTTATGCAGGAGTTTGTCAGGGATTTTGCCAAACAGAGTAAGGCAGACAATGAGCGGATTATGCAGGATGCCGTTACGAGGATTCTGGCTACAATTATCAGTGCAATGGGACAGCCGGCAGGCGGTTATGCGGCTGTCCCTGCCATGATGCAGATGCAGGGGATGAATGTAGCATCAATTCAGCCTGATACACAACCAGAGTTAACAGAACCGATGAAGGAAACGGTGGAAGAATTATCGGAGAATAATCTGGAGATTTCCGATAAGCCGCTGGATGATGGGGCATTGGCTTCTCTGTCTGCTATGTTTGGAGATAATGAGGAGGATTAAATTTCAAAAAAAGCACAATGTATTTGATATTTCTAATACTATGTGATAAACTCAAAATAGATTATTTTGAAAAAAGTACAAAGTATTAAGAATAAATAATACATTGTGCTGAATTTAAAACAGTAGGAGGTGATACGTGATGAAGCATTATGAAAAGCTGCTTGCAAAGGGTTCTTTTTCGAGAGAACAGCTGATAGAGCTTGTAGGAACAGCAACCGCAGCGAATCAGGTGATCTATGAATACCAGAAAAAAGGGCTGATAGAAAAGGTGAAAAGAGATTTTTATGTGGTAATCAGCATGGAAACGAAACAGCCTGTGTTATCCCGTTATCAGATAGGTTCCAATCTGTTCCCGGATGCTTGTATCACCCATCACAGTGCATTTGAAGTATTTGGTTATGGAAGTCAGGTGTTTTATGAGTGTTATGTTGCAACGGACAAAAGATTTCACGATTTTGAGTATGACGGAGTGTTGTATCGCCACATAGAGCGTAAGCCTGATATGGAAGTAGTACAGCAGGGAAAGATACGAGTGACATCCATGGAACAGACTGTTGTAGACAGTATCCGTGATTTTGAAAAGATAGCAGGACTTGAGGAAGTAATACGCTGTATGATGCTGGTGCCGGGACTGAATGAGCAGAAAGTGCTGGAATGTCTGGCAAGAAACAACAATGGTTTTATGTATCAGAAATGCGGATATCTTTTTGAAGAAATGCAGGAAGAATTCCATTTTTCAGCCAATTTTTTTGATGCGTGTGAGAATGGTTCCTCTGGAGCAAAGCGTTACCTGATGAAGGAGTCACAGGATAATGTATTTCATAAAAGATGGAAGCTTTATGCACCGGCTTCTCTGAAAGGATTGTTAGATAAGGGGGTTGATGATTATGATGCAATGGGATAGATTAACTCTTGGCAGAATGGCTAAAGAACTGGGTTTTCCGAGAGATACACTGGAAAAGGTATGCCGTCTGGCAGATGTGCTGAAGTTTATGGAATCGGATGAGCTTTTATCAGAAGGGATTGCCTTAAAAGGCGGTACTGCCATTAATCTGACAATTTTTGATTTGCCAAGACTTTCGGTGGATATTGATTTGGATTATTGTAGAAGTATTGGCAGAGAAGAAATGCTTGCAGACAGGGAGATTATCACAGACAGAATCAGCAAGTATATGACGGCAAACGGATATGTTTTGAGTTCGAAATCAAAGAACTATCATGCTCTGGATTCCTTTGTGTATGAATATGTGAATTGTGGTGGGGTAAAGGATAATCTTAAGATAGAGATTAATTATATGCTTCGCTGTCATGTGCTTCCGGTTGCAAGAAGGGAAGTGAAGCTGCCATGGAATGAGGAGAAGCTTACGGTGCTTTCTGTAGCACCATTGGAGATATTTGCTTCAAAAACGGTAGCATTACTTACAAGAACGGCTCCACGAGATTTATATGACATGCATAACATGGTTAAATTTGGACTGTTCGATGAAAGTGAGGAAGCAATGCTCCGGAAATGTGCTGTGTTCTATAGTGCAATCGGAGCAGCACAGCCACCGGAAAAATTTGAGCTTGATAATATCGGAAAAGTGTCATCCCAGCAGATTAAGAGAGATCTGGACCCGGTGCTTCGAAAGGGAGAACGATTCGATTTGGATTTTGCGCAAAGGGAAGTAAGAGAATATCTTGCGTCCATTCTGGTGACGACAAAGGAGGAAAAACTGTTCTGGAAGGCTTTTTCAGAAGGGAGCTATTATCCTGATTGGGTATTCGGGGATAGTAATGAGCTTAGGAACGTGGCAAAGCATCCAATGGCATTATGGAAGTGCAGGGACAAGGAAGAAGATAAGAGGCCTTTTGAGAAAGGTGACGCAAGGAGAATGTAATACAAACCGTAAAACAGAATAGAGAAAAAGCGTAAAAACTGTGAAACAAAATGGTTCAGATGAGCCGGAAGTGTTTGACAGTTTTTTTATTGCCCTTTTATCCGTATAACGGTTTGTATAACAAAAGGCAGGATATTGGCAGAAAGTGTATTACATTTTCACCGGTAGTCCTGCCTTTTGTTTTACAGAAATACGTCTGCAAGGGTGGATTTTTGTGAAATATCGGTATAAATATTGGGGTTTTAGGGGCTTTTGCCCCTAACAAGATTGGAAACGCATTGCGATTTCCGTATCTTGCAGTTTTTATCTGAAAGAAATTCTGTTCACATCGTTATGGAGAGATTTCAGAAGCGGCTCCCATAGAAATGCACGGGAGCATTGAGTGGAACAGAAAGCAGATAAGCAACAGATTTTAATGATTGGAGGAATTACAATGAAGGAGAAACAGATAACAGGAAGAAAGCAGACGGCGAGGCAGAACAGAACCTTCCGTCTGTCGGATTATGAACTTAGGAAACTGTCCGAGGGAGCAAGGGCTGCCGGAATGAATGAAAGTAAATATGTGCGTGAGCTTATCATTCATGGCGGTGTGGATGCAACACATGCGGAGGACAGAAGAAACCTAATCAGGCAGGTTAGCGGCATTGCCACCAATATCAACCAGATGGCAAAGCATTGTAATGAAACCGGGTGGTTTGGGAGTACGGACGCACGTAGGATGAGAGAGGCTTTGGAAGCAGTTTTGGAGCTTCTTAAGGAATTGATAGAAAGGTGGAGATAAGTATGGCGATAACAAAGATTATGCACATGAAGTCTGCGGAGCATGGAAATGTATCGGCACATCTGAAGCATTCTCTGGCTTATATCTGTAATGAGGCAAAGACGGAAAACGGAAGTCTGGTTGGCAGTATTAACTGCCTGCCGGACTATGCTTATGAGCAGATGGTGGGAACGAAAGAAATGTTTGGTCAGACAGGTGGAAGACAGGGGTATCATTTCATCATATCCTTAAAACCGGGAGAGGGAACCAAGGAACAGATGTATGATATTGTACAGAGGTTTGCCAAGGAGTTTTTAGGCGATGAATACGAAGCTGTATTTGCGGTACACACAGACCAGAAGCACCTGCACGCACATCTGGTATTTAACAGTGTGAGTATGATTACCGGCAGGAAGTACGATTACAGAAAAGGCGACTGGAAGGATATTATACAGCCCATAACAAACAGGCTTTGTCAGGAATATGGTTTATCCATCGTGGCGGCGGAATACAGCAAGGACCCTGTGAATATGAACCGTAAGCAGTGGGAGAAGGAGCAGAGCTGGAAGGATTTTATAACGGGAGATATGCAGTATTGCAGGAGTAAGGCAGAAAGCTTTGAAGAATTTATCTTTCTTATGGAAAAGCTTGGCTACGAGGTAAAGGTAGGTGCCAATATTTCCGTAAAGGCAAATGGAATGAGACGGAGTAGAAGGCTGGATACGTTGGATGAAGAGTTTTCTTTACAGAATTTGCAGGAGTATTATGAACAGCCGCACTCTTACAAGTATGTGACATTACCGGTATATCAGCCGGGATATGCTCTTATGAGGAAACCAAAGAATGCGTTTCAGCAGAGGTATTACGGAAAAATGTACCGTATGTGTGTGGTACAGAAATACCGTTTTCAGTATAAGTACACGAGGTATCAGCAGGACCTTATCCGTAT
>JBJFCA010000064.1:0-4495 GCA_051888725.1 Lachnospiraceae bacterium | reverse complement strand
CCTTCAGCGCTAACCCCGTTTTTTAGACCTCAACCGATTTTTGATGAGGTCATTAAGATCAATACCCTGAATTCTTCCGTATACCGTAATAGGCAGCAGATCATCATTGATGCACTGGATCAGGCAGAGTATGTGGCAGTCAAAGGTATGAACGGCAACCTGACGGACATGCAGGTCATGCTTTGCGACCTGAAAGACCCTGCAAAAGAGTCCAAATTTGAGAATTGCGGAGCAGATGTGAATATTCCGGTAGGGGAAGTATTTACCTCTCCGAAGCTTACAGGAACAAACGGGACATTACATGTCAGCCGGGTATTTTTGAATGAACTGGAATATCAGGACTTAAAGCTTCAGTTTCAGGACGGCATGATTACGGATTACAGCTGCGGTAATTTTGCAGATCCGGAAGAGGGAAGAAGGTATATTAAGGACAATGTTCTGATGCACCATGATACGCTTCCCATAGGAGAATTTGCCATCGGTACCAACACCACGGCTTATGTGGTGGCGGAGAAATACGGTATTGGCAGCAGGCTGCCGATTCTGATTGCAGAGAAAATGGGCCCTCATTTTGCAGTGGGAGACACCTGCTATTCTGAGGCGGAGGATGTGCCGGTTTACAATCCTGACGGGAAGGAAATCGTGGCAAGGGAGAATGAAGTATCGGCACTTCGGAAAACCGACAGGCAGAAGGCTTATTTCAACTGCCACACGGATATTACGATTCCGTATCATGAGCTGGGACTCATAGAAGCAGTAAAGGCGGATGGCAGCAGGATTCCCATCATTGAAAAGGGACGTTTTGTGCTGCCGGGATGCGAAGAACTGAACAGACCGTTAGATGAAAATGCAGGTTTCAGAGAAAATTAAGAAAAAGCGATTGCACCTAAGGTAAATTTTTAGTAAACTTAAAATAAGATGTTTTGTGATATTTTTCACATGAAAGGAGAACAGCAAGGTGGCACAGGTAGGTATTGTAATGGGCTCCGATTCGGATATGCCCATCATGGCTAAGGCAGCAGATGTACTGGAGGAGTTGGGAATTTCTTATGAAATGACGATTATCTCCGCACACAGGGAACCGGATGTATTTTTCGAATATGCGAAAACTGCGGAGGAGAAGGGATTTAAGGTGATTATTGCAGGCGCCGGTATGGCAGCGCATCTGCCCGGTATGTGCGCAGCGATTTTCCCCATGCCGGTTATCGGTGTTCCCATGCATACTACATCTTTAGGAGGCAGGGATTCCCTGTATTCCATCGTACAGATGCCCTCCGGTATTCCGGTTGCAACAGTTGCCATAAACGGAGGCGCCAATGCAGGACTTCTGGCAGCGAAAATCCTTGCGGTTTCAGATGATAAACTGCTTGCAAAATTAAAGGATTACAGCAGAAATTTAAAAGAGCAGGTACAGAAAAAAGATGCCAGACTGAAAGAAGTCGGCTACAAAAAGTACATGGAAAAGTAAACTTGAAAAAGGAGCAGGAGTATTAAAATGGATTACAAAAACGCAGGCGTAGATATTGAGGCAGGATATGAATCAGTAGAACTGATGAAGAAGTTCGTGAAGACGACCATGAGACCGGAAGTAATGGGCGGTCTCGGAGGCTTTTCCGGTGCTTTTTCCATGGACAGGATCAAGGAAATGGAAAAGCCCGTACTTTTATCCGGTACGGACGGTGTGGGTACCAAGATCAAACTGGCATTTCTTTTGGACAAGCATGATACCATCGGTATTGACTGTGTGGCAATGTGCGTCAATGACGTAGCATGTGCCGGCGGTGAACCGTTATTTTTCCTGGATTACATAGCATGTGGCAAGAATTATCCGGAGAAGATTGCAACCATCGTGAAGGGAGTGGCTGACGGCTGCGTTCAGGCAGGTGCGGCACTGATTGGCGGTGAGACGGCAGAACATCCGGGACTGATGCCTGAGGATGAATACGATCTGGCAGGTTTTGCAGTTGGCGTAGTGGATGAAAAGGACCTGATTACCGGAGAAAATATCAAACCGGGTGACGTGCTTGTGGGAATTGCTTCTTCAGGCGTGCACAGCAATGGTTTTTCCCTGGTACGGAAAGTATTTGAAATGACAAAGGAGAGCCTCGATACCTATTATGAGGAGCTGGGAACGACTCTGGGAGAGGCACTGCTTGCACCTACCAGAATTTATGTAAAGGCATTAAAGGAGATTAAAAACGCAGGTGTTACCGTAAAGGGCTGCAGCCATATTACAGGCGGCGGTTTCTATGAAAACATTCCCAGAATGCTTCCGGACGGTATCCGTGCGGTGGTGAAGAAGGACAGCTACGAAGTGCCCGCAATTTTTAAGCTGATGCAGAAGAAGGGCAATATTGAAGAAAAGATGATGTACAATACCTACAATATGGGTCTTGGCATGGTACTTGCCGTAGATCCTGCAGATGTGGAGAAAACGATGGCAGCCATTGAAAATGCCGGAGATAAGGCTTATGTGGTGGGTTCCTGTGAAGCAGGAGAAAAGGGAGTTACCTTATGTTAAAAGTGGTTGTATGTGTATCCGGAGGCGGTACCAATCTGCAGGCGATTTTAGATGCCATGGATGCCGGAAAAATCACCAATACAGAAATTACGGCAGTTATCAGCAACAATCCGGGAGCCAGAGCGCTTGACAGGGCGAAAGGTCATGGCGTTCCGGGAATCGTGATGAGTCCGAAGGAATATGAAAGCAGGGACAGCTTCAACGAAGCATTCACCGCAAAAATGGAAGAGCTGGCGCCGGATCTTATTGTACTGGCGGGATTTTTGGTGAAAATTCCGGAGAGTATGGTGGCAAAGTTTTCCGGCAGGATTATCAATATTCATCCATCCCTGATTCCGGCTTTCTGCGGCGTGGGTTATTACGGACTGCGTGTACATGAAGAAGCATTAAAGCGTGGAGTCAAGGTGACGGGAGCAACGGTACATTTTGTAAATGAGGGCATGGACGAAGGACCTATTATTGCACAGAAGCCGGTATTTACGGAAGAAGGAGATACCCCCCAGATTCTGCAGAGACGTGTTATGGAGCAGGCTGAGTGGCTTCTGCTTCCCCGGGCGATTGATGATATTGCCAATGACAGACTTATCATAAAAGACGGACATGTATACACAAAAGGAGGCAATGCATGAAAGTATTGATCGTAGGCGGTGGCGGCAGGGAGCATGCCATTGCAGTCAGCATGAAGAAAAGCAAAAGAGTGGAAAAGCTTTATTGTGTACCCGGCAATGCGGGAATCGCACAAATTGCAGAATGTGATCCCACCATCGGTGTAATGGAATTTGACAAAATTGTGGCATATGCAAAGGAGAAGCAGGTGGACCTTGTATTTGTGGCACCGGATGATCCTTTGGTAGGCGGACTTGTGGATGTGTTAAAGGAAGCAGGTTTCAGGGTATTCGGTCCCGATAAAAAAGCAGCCATCTTAGAGGGCAGTAAAGCATTTTCCAAGGACCTTATGAAAAAGTACAACATTCCTACGGCAGCATATGAGACCTTTGACGATCCCGATAAAGCTCTTGCGTATTTAAAGACTGCAGAAATGCCCATTGTACTGAAAGCTGACGGACTTGCACTTGGAAAAGGCGTTCTGATCTGCAATACATTGGAAGAAGCGGAAGCCGGTGTGAAAGAAATTATGCTGGATAAGCATTTCGGCAATGCAGGCAACCGTATGGTCATAGAGGAATTCATGACAGGAAGGGAAGTATCCGTACTCTCTTTCGTGGATGGCAAGACCATTAAGCCCATGACGTCAGCACAGGATCATAAGCGTGCAAAGGATGGCGACCAGGGTCTCAATACAGGGGGCATGGGTAACTTTTCTCCCAGTCCTTTCTATACGGAAGAAGTGGATGCGTTCTGTAAAAAGTATATTTATCAGCCTACGGTGGATGCCATGGCAAAAGAAGGCAGAGAGTTCAAAGGTGTTATTTTCTTCGGACTTATGCTGACTCCCAAGGGTCCCCGTGTATTGGAATACAATGCCCGTTTCGGTGATCCGGAAGCACAGGTGGTGCTCTGCAGAATGGAAAATGACATCATGGATGTGATTGATGCCTGCATCGACGGCACACTTGATCAGGTTGACCTCAAGTTTGAAGACAATGCCGCAGTCTGTGTGGTACTGGCTTCCGATGGTTATCCGGTATCTTACGAAAAAGGGTTCCCCATAACCGGGCTTGAAAACTTTGAGGGAAAAGACGATTATTACTGTTTCCATGCCGGCACGAAATTTGATGCGTACGGAAATGTGGTGACGAACGGCGGAAGAGTGCTGGGTGTCACTGCAAAGGGAGAAAACTTAAAGGAAGCCCGTAAAAAAGCTTATGAAGCTGTGGAATGGGTGGATTTCCGGAACAAATACATGCGTCATGACATAGGCAAAGCGATTGATGAAGCAGAGTAAAGGTACGCTTATTACCGGGGGAAACGGATACCCGGAGTCAGGTACAGAAATGGAGGAAAAAATGAAAT
>JBJFCA010000063.1:0-4495 GCA_051888725.1 Lachnospiraceae bacterium | reverse complement strand
GAAGATAATCCGGTCTGCCACATCCCTTGCAAATCCCATTTCATGTGTCACGACCACCATTGTCATACCTTCCTTTGCCAGTTCCTTCATAACATCCAGAACTTCACCAACCATCTCAGGGTCCAGTGCACTGGTCGGTTCATCAAACAGCATGATCTTAGGATTCATGGCAAGTGCACGGGCAATGGCGACACGCTGCTTCTGTCCGCCTGATAAGGTAACCGGATAAACATCCTTTTTATCGTAAAGACCTACTCTTTTTAAAAGCTCTTCTGCTTTTTCGGTAGCTTCTTTTTTATTCATTTTCTTTAGCATAACCGGTGCCAGAATCATATTCTGCATGACCGTATAGTTCGGGAACAGATTAAAGTGCTGAAATACCATTCCGATATTTTCCCGAAACTGATTGATTTTCTTAATACCGGAAATGTCCTCCCCCAGAATGATGATATCGCCATCCTGTTTCTCTTCCAATTTATTTAAACATCTGAGCAGTGTGGACTTGCCGGAGCCG
The DNA here is from genome assembly GCA_051888725.1 of Lachnospiraceae bacterium. Classification (GTDB taxonomy): domain Bacteria; phylum Bacillota; class Clostridia; order Lachnospirales; family Lachnospiraceae; genus Acetatifactor. Next base: position 3,981 of record JBJFCA010000063.1, on the reverse strand, counting down.
GACGGACCGATCAGACAGATGACTTCACCCTCCTGAACCTCAAAGGAAATATCCTTTAAGACCTCCAAGTCCCCAAATACTTTATGAAGATGCTTTACTTCAATAATAGCCATGATGCTTTCCTCCTAACGTTTGTCGTAGCTGAGTCTGCGCTCCACTTTTTTAGACAGCCATGTCAGTGCGGTAATGACTACGATATAGATAATTGCCGCATAAGAATAAAGTTCAAATGCCTTGTAATTTCGGGCAATAATGGTCTTTGCCGTCATTGTCAGTTCATTTACACTGATTGCAGAAAGAATTGCCGTATCTTTTAAGCTGCTGATAAACTGGTTCATTAAAGAAGGAATCATAATTTTCACTGCCTGCGGCAGGATGATCTTGCGCATTGTCTGAAAATAACTTAGTCCCAGGCTTCTTGCGGCTTCCATCTGTCCGTAATCTATTGCCTGAATGCCCGCACGAAAGATTTCTGCCATATATGCGGACGCATTGATCGCAAGAATGATGATGGCAGAAAGAACTAATGACAGGGAATTTTTAATCACGCCAAAATACATAAACAATGCCAGAATCATAAGAGGAATGCCTCGAATGATCGTTATATAAAAGCTTGCAATTTTTTGCAGGATTTTTTTACCACTGATGGAGAAGATACACAAAATGATGCCTAAAACGATTGCCAGCATGATACCGAAAACAGCAATCAAAACCGTTAATTTTAACCCCGCCAGTAACCTCGGTAGATACTTCAGAAAATTAGAAAAATAATCTGCCATATGAATAACCATGCCTTTCTCTTTTAATATCAAAAGAGGGAGAACGCCCTTAGCACGTTCTCCCTCGAATGTGAAACTTTATTTCATGATCATTACTTATACTGGTTTACGATTTCATCGTACTTGCCGCTCTCTCTGATCTTTGCAAGACCATCGTTGAACATTGCAAGCAGTTCTGCATTCTCACCTTTCTTTACAGCAAAGCCGTTCTGAGGTGCAGTTTCGATTGCTTCAATGGCAACCTTCAAATCAGCCTGCTCACCAATGGAGATCTGATAGCTGATAACGGGATAATCTTCAATCAGGAAGTCTGCCTGCTTATTTGCAACTGCCATCATCATGCTGACGGAATCAGGGAATACGGTTACGGTAAATCCATATTCATCTGCGTGATCTTCACACCAGAGCTGACCGGTTGTACCTTCCTTGCAGGCTGCAACTTTTCCGCTAAGATCTTCAAAGCTTGCAATGGAATCGTCATCCTTATTGACAACCAGGGAAGAACCGGATTCATAATAACCATCGGAGAAATCCACGCTCTCTTTTCTTTCTTCGGTGATGTTCATACCTGCGATAGAACCATCAATGGTTCCGGAAACCAGTGCGGGAATAATACCGGAGAAATCCATAGGACAGAGTTCATATTCAAATCCTTCGATCTCAGCTACTGCTGCCAGAATCTCCACATCAATACCATAGTAAGTACCGTCATCTGCCTGAATAGAGAACGGTGCGTATGCCTGGTCACAGGCAATCTTATATACCTTTCCGCTTGCTGCAGTGCTTTCCTCTGCTTTACTCTCTGCTGCTGATTCTGCAGGTGTGGACTCGGCAGGTGTGGATGAAGGGGTTGACGCTGTCTCCCCACTCTCACCGCATCCGGTGAACATGCCCATTGTAAGGATTGCTCCCATCATAAGTGCGATAATTTTTTTCTTCATAATATTTTCCTCCTGTGTTAGACCGACAGAAAAGAAAAAGACGCAAGCACTAATAGTGCCTACGTCTTCGTAGTTCTTTTCTCTCTTGATACTTTGTCATTATAAACATTTCGTTTTTTCTGTCAAGCCTTTTTTGAAAATCTTTTCCGCAAAAATTTTTTTTGCTAATATGATTCGGTACAAATTGCAAACTCCCGCAGGGCATCCGTCGCCACCTTATCATACTTCCTGCCAAAGCCATGGGCACCCCCTTCAATCAAACAAAGTTTTGCGTGGGCATAGGTTTCTACAGCCCGTTTTGAATAATCCGGCTTCACAATGTCGTCCTCGGTACCATGCACAATCAGTACCGGTCCTTCAAAAGATTTTATCTCCTCAAAAGCATCCATATCCATCACATCTGCCGGGAAGCATCGTCCCAGCATCATTGGTCCGCAGGGCATCTGCTCCGGGATGTCGGCAGGATCGTATTCCGCATACAGCAGCTTTCCTTCACGGGCATTGTCAGGAATACACAGTGCCGGATAAAAAAGCACCAGTCTGTCTACCAGATCAGGATGTTTGGCTGCAGTCAGTGCTGCTACGAAACCACCCTGGCTGCATCCCATGAGAAGCAGCCGGTTACCTGTATGCGGCAGACTGTGTGCATATTCCATCACGGCTTCCAGATCCTTTACTTCTGTCAGTACAGACATTTCCGTGGTCAGACCGTCACTGCTGCAATTTGTCATGGTTCCGCCACAGAAATCAAAGCAAAACGCATCATATCCCACCTGTGCCAGTTCCTTCGTATACTGCCTTACCGTATCCTGGTTTGCCATAATGCCGTGGCACACGATTGCCACAGGCAGATTCTCGCCTGCCGGGCGGTACTCCGTACCCCGAATAGTCAGGCTGTCCCTTGTGCATGAAAACTTATCCTCTCTCATCATTTTACAACCTCATATGGCCAATCAATAATTCCTCCAAAGTCCTTCACATTGGTATACCCCATTTTTACCAGAGTTTCCGCTGCAATCGCACTTCGTCTGCCACTTCTGCAATATACCAGAATAAGTCCATCCTTATCCGGCAGCGTTCCATCTGCTTTGTCTGCGATTTCCGTATAAGAAAGCTGCACTGCACCTTCGATATGTCCTTCGGCAAATTCGTCCGGCTCCCTGACATCCAAAATCGTGTACTCTTCTGTGCCGTCCATAATTTCTTTTGCCGCCTGGGCCGTAATGACTTCTGCTTTCATTTCCGTGTATTCCTCCGTATCTTCTTTTTGGTCATCTATGTACATCGCAATCAGCCCTGCTCCCAGAAGCAGTGCAAATCCCGTACACACAAGTAATGATTTCCACAATAACCCGGGAAATTTATTCTTCGAATCCTCCGGATTTCTTTTTTTACGAACAAAATACACCGGCAACATAACGAGGAGCAGGAAGCCCCAGAGAAACAGGATGATTTTCATAAACACTTCCACCATAGCTTTCCCCTTCCTTTTACCTTGTCATTTTATCATGAATTGATTTTTATGTATACGAGTTTACATAACACTTATTTTAACGATAGTAGCCGCATGCTTCCCTGCCCGGCACATCATCACCCTTTATGTATCCGGCGTTGAACTCCATGTTGATTTCACGAAGCTCCTTCTTGCCGTCAATATACTCCTGATACATTTCAGCGAGCCCCGCCATACATCCATCACAATTTGCTTCCATATTGCCAAGAGATTCTGCTACAATCTGTTCTCTTTCTTCTCTCGTTGTTTCACTAATCAGATATCCCATTTGTTTCCTCCGTGATTTTACAGATATTTTTACTTAATCCTACCATATACACATCAAAAATCAATAGCGCAGAAAGCCGGTTCCATTTTCAGGAACCGGCTCAGACTGTAGACAAAGTCCCCCTTGCTTGGGTTGCCTATGCGATTTCATGACCGATTTTGACCATTTTTCTGCGATTTCTTGACCGATTTAGCCTTGTCTCCGCTTGATACGGATAAAACGTTATAATATGACATTTTATCAGCACCCTATTGCCCATTTTTGCATATAAACAGATGACTTACAGAAGTTTTATCTGTAAGCAGCGAGTAGAAGAAACAGATAAAATAAATTGATTTTTTGCTTTTATCTGTTAAATGAGGGGTAAACGAACATATAAAAAGACATATGTCGGAGAATTATCTGTTTACTAAGATAAGCGTCAAATACTAAGAATCAATTGTCCCCATTTCTGTCCCTATTACCTCAAATACTAAGAAT
>JBJFCA010000062.1:0-4520 GCA_051888725.1 Lachnospiraceae bacterium | reverse complement strand
ATCAGAAGCCGGATGTTTGCACAACGGACATACAAAATCTTCGGGTAATTCTTCCCCAACATATTCATAACCGCAAATCTTGCAGCGCCATACGGTCTGTCCGTCTTTTGTTTTTCCTACGGCTTCCGGCTTGGGCTTGATATTGTTCATGTAGTACTCATAGGTTGCAGATGCTTCCTCACTTAAAACTTCCATATCCGTAATCTGACCGATAAACATGGTATGGGAACCTAAGTCCTCGGTTTTTTCAACCTTAACGGAAATATAAGCATTCGTACCTTCCGTGATGTAGCAGATACCATTTTCACCACGTTTATACTGATGATATCCGGCAAACTTATCCACGTCCCGTCCGGACTGGAAGCCAAAATGCTTAAACAGTGAAAAATCAGCAGCCTGACTGATCACGGATACCGTGAACGCACCTGTTTTCAGGATCATATCATGGGTGTAATTTGCCTTGTTTACACAGATGCTGATCTGATTGGGTGTGGAAGCTGCCTGGATTGCGGTATTGATAATACAACCGTTATCTTTCTCCCCATCCTTTGCAGTCAGGACAAATAAGCCATAGCTTAATTTATACATTGCTTTTTTATCCATTCTTCTGTCTCCTTTCAAGTATTTTCTACGTTATTGTCACTAAAAATTATAAAAAATTTTGCAGGAAAAGTCAATGGGGACGGTTCTTTTGAAGAATCCCAATCAAGGATGCTTTCATGGTCTTTACAAGATAGTCAATTACCTGTTGTCTGTTCCGCTCCTTACGGTCTTTGATCCAGTCAATCAGGATGCCCGCAATGGCCTCCGTATAAAACGAGCAGAGGAAATTTCTGTAATCTTCATCTAATTCTTTCCCTGTCTCTTTTTCTGCACTGCTGATGATGGAAAAGCCGATCTCCTTAAAATCCGTATAAAAGAACCGTTTCATTTCATCCCTGCCGATGGAGTCATAGGCACAGCTTATAATGTAATCATTTTCCTCTACATAATCCATAATAAAAAGAATAGCCTCTTCATAATCCACAATCAGGTCAAACTGCTTTACCACTTCTACCGCTTCACTTTCAAACATCCATTTCAGCAAAGCATAAATGTCTTCAAAATGATAATAAAAGGTCTTGCGGTTCAGTCCGCAGTCAGCAACAATTTCACTCACGGTTATTTTGGAGAAATTCTTTTTGCGCATGATCTTTTTTAATGACTCCGCAAAAATTCTTTTCGTATTGAGTGAAGTGATTTCATGTTTCATACACAGTCCTCCCGCTAAGTGCATTATAGTTATGATACACCTGTCCGTCAATTATACAACGCTTTCCGAAAGCATTTGCCCGTCAAATTCATAAATTTGTCCGTATTTTACCTATTTACATTCATTTTGACCGTTTTTGCAAATGAAAAAGCGGTTCATACTGACAAAAAAAAGAGAGGAGGCAGTTGTATGGAGAACAGAACCTACAACATTGTCATGGATACGCCCGTCGGCTCAAGATACGGAACCATCCGGCTTAATTCTGCGGAAAATCACATACACGGCACCATGGATTTACTTGGGCACTCGGAACCGTTTGACGGCACGATGGATGGTAACGGGAATTGTACATTAAACGGCCGGCTGATTACACTGATGCGTACCATTGAATATACCGCAATCGGAAAAATAACAGAGATGGCAATCGAGCTCTCCCTGCAGGGAGAACGGAATATTTTCAGAATAACAGGGATTGCCGCATCAGAAAGGCATGGTGACTAAATTATTATGAAGAGGTTTTACACAGGTATCGTAAACAGAAGAAAGCTCGTTGTGTTTTTGTTTGCTGTCTGCTTTCTGCTGTGCCTGTTTCTGCAGACAAAAGTTTCCGTCAATTATGACATGAATGATTATTTACCATCGGATACCGGATCAACGGTTTCCCTTAATGTCATGCAGGAAGAATTTGACGGCGGTATCCCCAATGCCCGTGTGATGATTCGTGATGTCACGATTCCGGAGGCATTGGCGTATAAAGAACGTATGGAAGCCGTGGAAGGGGTAACAGAGGTCACATGGCTGGATGACGTAGTCAGTCTAACCACACCGCTTGCCATGCTGGATTCCGAAACGGTAGAAAACTACTACAAGGATTCTACTGCACTGTTTAGCGTCACCATAAAAAAAGAGTACCGCATCAGTGCCGTTGCTGCGATCAGGGAAATTATCGGCGACGATAACGCCATGACGGGCAGCGCCGTATCCACGGCAATCGCTACCACAAACACCGTATCGGAAATACAGAAGATAACCGTCTTTGCCGTTTTGTTCGTATGGCTTGTTTTACTGTTAACGACCACTTCCTATATGGAACCTGTGATCGTTCTGATCGGTCTTGGGGTTGCCATTACCTTAAACAACGGCAGCAATCTGCTTTTCGGAGAAATCTCGTTTGTCACAAATGCAGCCGGCAGCATTTTGCAGCTTGCCGTTTCACTGGATTATTCGGTATTCCTGATTCACCGCTTTGAAGAATGCCGGGCAGAGACAGACGATGTAAATACTGCAATGATAAACGCTTTATGCAAATCAACGACCTCGATTCTTTCAAGCGGTCTGACCACGGCCATCGGCTTTTTGGCTTTGGTACTGATGCAGTTTAAACTCGGTCCCGACCTTGGGCTTGCACTGGCAAAAGGCGTCGCTATCAGTCTTGTCACGGTATTTTTGTTTATGCCTGCACTGATCCTTACCACCTACAGACTGTCAGACCGCACCAGACATCATTCCTTTATGCCGGGCTTTCGTGGTCTTGGAAAACTTGTGAGAAGGATAGCCGTACCTGTCATCATTCTTTTTATCCTTCTGATTGCGCCTGCGTATCTGGCTTCCAACGCCAATTCCTTCTACTACGGTTCCTCACTGATTTATGGAGAAGGAACAACCTATGGCAGGGATAAACAGGCGATTGAAAGTGTTTTCGGCAAGAGTGATACTTACGTTTTGCTGGTACCCAAGGGCAACCGCGCAATAGAAACAGAATTATCAGAAGAACTCCGGGCACTGCCGCAGGTAACGGAAATCATATCCTATGTTGACACGGCAGGCGCGGAAATACCCGAGGTCTATTTAGATGACGATACCCTCTCCCTGCTTGAATCCGCACATTACAGCCGCTTTGTTATCACAGTGGATGCGGATTATGAAGGAGACAAAACATTTGCACTTGTGGAACAGATCAGGGAAATTGCAGACAAATACTATCCCGGTGAGACCTGCCTTGCCGGTGAAGGCGTCAGCACCTACGATTTGAAGGATACGATCACGGCAGACATGATCAAGGTAAATTTACTGGCAATCGGTGCGGTATTTATCGTACTGCTCCTGACCATGAAATCGATATCGGTGCCCATCATCCTAGTATTATGTATCGAAACCGCTATCTGGCTCAATCTGTCCGTACCGTATTTTGCGTCAACGCCCATCTATTACATAGCCTACTTAATCATCAGCTCGGTTCAGCTTGGTGCAACCGTCGACTATGCAATCCTGATGACGGACCGGTACAAGGAAAACCGTACCGTTCTTCCTAAAAAGGAAGCTGTCGTACAGACGATCAGTGATGTATCGGTATCCATACTGACTTCCGGCAGCGTGCTGACGGTAGTCGGACTTCTGCTGGGATATCTGTCCACAAACAGATTGCTGGCGCAGCTTGGTATTTTTATCGGCAGGGGCGCCATCTTCTCACTGACAATCGTTTTACTGGTATTGCCGGGACTTCTGTCAGGGCTCGACAAACTGATGATACGAAAAAACAAACCCTTAAAGGAGGCATAATCAGAATGAAAAACACCAAGAAAACAGCAGCGGTATTATCAGCCGTCTTATTTCTCACATCCGCATTTCCCATACCCGCTTCTGCAGCAGAGGGAAATACACCCAAGGAGGAGGTTGTCTATATCAATCTGTGTGAAGACGGATCCGTAAAGGAGATCAACGTGGTCAATATTTTTGAACCGGGAGATAACGGTAGTATTACAGATTACGGCACCTATGAAAGTGTGCGTAATATGACGACCACGGATGCCATATGTTACGAAGGCAATACCATTACCATTTCTACCGACGCAGATAAATTATATTATGAAGGCAGGCTGAAAGAAACGGATATGCCCTGGAACATTTCCATTCATTATTACATGGACGGACGGGAATACACTGCAGACGAGATCGCGGGTATGAGCGGAAAGCTGACCATCAAAATGTCTGTCCGGAAAAATGAAAAATGTGACAGTTCCTTTTTTGAAGGATATGCGCTGCAGGCTGTCTTTGTATTGGATACCGACCATGCTGCAAACATCGTTGCAAAGGATGGGCAGATAATAATAGTTTTTATAGTCCGGGAAGAAATATTTTAAGGTATCCCTGATGCCTTCTATCTGAAAAGAGATATGGTCTTTTTCTCCGAATAATGTTACTTCTTTTTCTGTTGTATTATCATTTTCATCTGTTATTATAACATGTCCTTTATAGGAATGTATACTAT
>JBJFCA010000061.1:0-4627 GCA_051888725.1 Lachnospiraceae bacterium | reverse complement strand
TCCGAATACGGTGTATAATCTGCGTTTTCTCCATCCCATTTTCCGGTATGGGGATTTAAGCACCGCTCTATGTACCATGCGCGCGGCGTGTTGTAAACATGATCTGCATCATCATGGCTTCCGAAAGCGTCCCGTGGATTAAAACAGTCTGCCCTGTCTCCTTCAGCCCGGATTGTCAGATCCAGGTGATATTTTTCCATAAACTCTTTCAGGTCAGCCGAACACATATATTCTTTTTGTTCTGTCAGGGCGTCCTGCAGATCAAAGTAATCCAGCCCCAGCTGGTTGGGCATAACCACGTAACTGTCATCCGGCACTTTCCTTGCAATCCAGTGGTGTCCGCCAATGGTCTCCAGCCACCAGATTTCGTTACTGTCCTGAAAAGCAATGCCGTTCATTTCATAGGTACCGTACTGTTCCAGAAGTCCACCCAGTCTTTTGACCCCTTCTCTTGCACTTTTGATATAGGGAAGCACTATGTATACAATATCTTCTTCTCCGATACCTCCCGGTATTTCCTCTTTACCGTCTTTTGCCGGATGGTACTCCACCAGCGGATCTGCACCCAGCACTCTGGGATTGGAAGTAATGGTCTCCGTAGCGGTCATGGCCACATTCGCTTCATTGACACCGCTTGCTGCCCAGATACCCTTTTCCTCTACTGCATCGGGTACCGCCGTATACCGCATGGGATTTTCAGGCAGGGGAATTTCCACATGAGAGAGCACGGAACGGTACATTGTTTTCTGGTCCTTTGGATGAATGACCTGAAATTTCTTTGGTGTATAATGACCGGAACCTGAATCGTCATTTCTGGCGATCATGGTCGAGCCGTCATAAGTTGCTTTTTTTCCTGCTAAAATTGTTGTACATGCCATTTTTTATTCCCTTCCTTTTCCTGTTTCTATCTTACAAAAGCTTCCGGTAGCTGCTGTCGATTCCCAGTGCACCAAGGGGCGCTGTAATAAGAATTGCCAACACTGCCACGGAAAGCACCATTTTCCCGCAGGGAAGTCCCATGGCAAGCGGCACGGAGCCGATGGCTGCCTGCACGGTTGCCTTGGGCAGATAGGAAATCACACAAAAAAGTCTTTCTTTCCGGTCAAGATTTGTCTTGATGAGACACAAAAACACGCCTATACTACGGAAGATCAGTGCCACAAAGATCAGGGCAAGTGCCGCGCCTCCTGCACTTAAGGTATACCGGATATCCACAGCGGCTCCCACCAGCACAAACAGGATCACTTCCGCGGCAATCCAGAGCTTTCCGAATTTTTCCGACAACCGTTTGGAAACAAATGCCGTGCTTCTTATTTTCAGGACACAGGCCATGCTGACGACTGCAAGAAGCCCGGAAACCGAAACAAAATCTTTACACCACTCTTCCACGGCAACCAGTAAAAACGAAACTCCCAGCACAATCACCACCTTCATACTGTTACGGACGCAGTGTCTGTGTGCGTAGGCTGTTTCAAAAAATGCGGCAAGTAAAAATCCCGTCACCGCACCAAGCAGGATGCCAAGCAGAATAGAAACCGGAATATTCACGAAATCCAGCACGTCAGCCTGCCCGCCCTGCGCCATATTGGCAAAGGTGGTAAACAGTACAATGACAAAAATATCATCACAGGAAGCCCCTGCTAAAATCAGTTGGGGAATCTTTTTTTCCGTTCCGTAATTCTGCTCTATAAGCTGCACCATACGCGGTACCACGATAGCCGGAGATACCGCCGCAAGCACTGCTCCCATGACAGCTGCTTCCGTACGGGAGATTCCCAGAAACCAGGGTGCAAACAAAACGTACCCTAAGATTTCAAACCCCGCAGGCAGACAGGACATAAGTATGGCCGGACGTCCGACTTTCTTTAAATCCTCTATATTCAAAGACAGTCCTGCTTTCAGCAGAATAATGAGCAGTGCCATCTTCCTGAGCTCCGATGAAATCGCCAGAATGGAGGGGTCCAGCCAGTTTAAGACATATGGTCCTAAGACAATTCCGGTCAGAAGCATGCCGATAATACGGGGCAGCTTCAACTGCTGACAGACGGCTGCCATGGCCAGTCCCACCAGAAAAATAAGGGCGAGGGATGTCAGCATACGATTACCTCCTGTCACAGATATCTGATAAAAATGCAGCAATATCCGTGATTGCCGTCATACGTCTGCCAAGCAGACCATGTTCTGCCGGATAGATTTTAAGCCTCTGGATGGCTTCGGACGGATGTGCGTCAAGAAGCTCCCACAGCGGTGTCACCATTTCTTCCAGCGGTGCACAACTGTCATATTCCCCGGCAAGAATCAGGATATTCTGTTCCTTTACGGCATCAAATGCCGCCGGAAATGCAAGATGTTCCCGGTTTTTTTCAATATCCCGGTAGATTTCTTCCGAGCCGTCGCTCTGCAGCACACGTCCCTGTTCCAGCAGTTCTCTTAACAGCGGAAGTTTCCCGGTATGCAGATAGCGGGTCGGGTCAAAGGGTGTCAGCAGGATCAGTCCCTTCAGCCACGGCAGCGCTTTCCCGGCATTCAGGGAAGTGCATCCGCCCATACTGTGTCCCAACAGAAAAATATGGTTGGGGGAAACATGATACTTTTTGCAGAATGCCTCACTGTGCGCGTATTCTGCCAGATTTACGGCATCTTCAACACAATGGGAAATCAGATATTTTCCTTCACTGCCCCAGGCTCCCCTGTGGTGCGGCACGATGACCACGCAGCCAATCCGGCACAGTGCATGGGCAATATCATCATTTCTGGCAGATCCGGGAAAACCATGCAGCATGATCACACAGGGGCGGGAAGCAGGATACTCCCCATCCGGCCACAGAATTTCTCCGTAAAGATGCTCTCCGCCGCTTATAAAATCAAGGGTATCATAATCGGATAAGGTTTCCGGGTGAACGGTCACCTTATCCTGAAATAAATATTCCGGTCGTAACAGACGCATGTGTGGTTACCTCCCATGAGTATTAAATACTTTTTCAGGTCATGGCCGTATTATATACCCAAACAGGGGATTCTGTATAGAATGGATTTTATAAGAAAAACCCCGACTCACTTAAAGAGCCGGGGCTTTCCTGTCAGACATTGTTATGCTGCTTTTTCAGAATTCTTTTTACTTCCTACATAACTCTTGGCAGAGTTCACCACAATGATGAGACCAAGAATGATCAGGAGTACCGCAATGATAAGCTGCAGACCGTTGGCAATAAATACCTGACCCCAGGTAGCTTCCCCGGCAGGAATGGTAACGGCTGCCGCATTCTGAATCGCCTTTACCATGGCAAAGAGGCGCTGTACCAGTGCGGTGAAAGTGACACAGAGCATGATGATAAGGGGCGGGAACAGCATCTTATTGCTGCGTCCGGTTACCTTTAAGAATACACACAGGGTAATCAGAACCAGTGCACTTAACAGCTGGTTGGCGGAACCAAACAACGGCCAGATATTGGCATACCCGATCTTGGTCAGTACAAAGCCGCAAAGCAGGGTAATAATCGTCGCAAAATAGGTATTGCAGAACAGCTTTCTCCAGGGAGCCGCATGCTCCATATCATCCACACTGAAAAGCTCCTGGAAGCTCATACGCCCGATACGTGCCACGGCATCCAGACTGGTCAGTGCCAGTGCGGATACACACATGGTCATAAATACAGTTGCCACATACACGGGAACACCCAGCATTTCGAAGAATCCTGCAACACCACGGCTGAAGATCTGGAAGGGTGTACCTACTGCCGCGGTACCGTCTGCACCGGCTGCCGCACCTGCAACACAAAGTGCCAGAACAGCCAGGAGGCTTTCCAGAACCATGGCACCATAACCGACTTTTAACATATCCTTTTCATTTTCGATGGTCTTTGAAGAAGTACCGGAGGAAACCAGGCTGTGGAAACCGGAAACTGCGCCGCAGGCAACGGTAACAAACAGAATCGGGAACAGGTTGCCCAGTTTTTCATTGTGAAAACCGGTATATACAGGCAGGTTCATGGTCGGATGTGCAACCACAAGTCCGATTACCGCACCTGCAATCATGCAGATGAACATGAACGTTGTCATGTAGTCACGGGGCTGCTTTAACAGCCACATCGGCAAAACTGCCGCAAAGAAAATATAAACGAAAGTAATGTAACTCCAGGTTTCCTTTGTAAAGGTTAACGGGCAAAGCATGCCGATTGCAAAAGAAGCGATGATGCAAAGAATACCTACCACTGCTTCCTTCCAGCCGGAAAGGTTGAACTTTTTCTGTAACAGACCAAATACAACCGCAAATACCATGAACATGATGGAAACCATGCCGGCTGCACCGTTCGTTTTAGCGGCATCCGCTAACTGGGTCACACCATCCACCGTGGTATAGGCGTTAAATGTACCGGCAACCATATCAGCAAATGCAGCGGTAACGATCAGAGTAAACAGCCAGCAGAATAACAGGAAGATCTTACGTCCGAATTTTCCGATGTACTTTTCAATCAGCATGCCCATGGATTTCCCCTCATTCTTCACGGACGCATACAGGGCACCGAAGTCTGTAACGGCACCAAAGAAAACACCACCGATCAGAATCCAGAGCAGAACAGGCAGCCATCCGAAAACCGCCGCCTGAATGGCACCGGTGACAGGTCCC
>JBJFCA010000060.1:0-4630 GCA_051888725.1 Lachnospiraceae bacterium | reverse complement strand
ATGGAGAATGAGTGTATGGAAAATGAGCGTATGCAGAACAATGGATATAAATCAAAAGCATGTGCAATTTCTTCCGTTTTTATTACAGGAATTTACCTGATTGCCGGCACCATGATTCTGCTTTATCGGGAACAGGTATGTTACTTTTTCGGACTTTCCTTGGAAATCAATCTTCCGTCCGTGATCATTTTTGCGGAAGCAGCCTGTATTGTTCTGAGGGCGGGTCTGGTGCTTCTGTTTGCCATTGTTTCCCTATGCAGCAAACCTGATCGGAAAGACAATATGCAGGAGTTTGTTATCCTGATACTGGTGATTGCAGTGAATTGTATCATGCCATTTTTTAATTTGTGGCTGCAAAATTATTCTACCATTTATATAAGCAGAAAGTTTGGCATGGCTTGTCTTGCATCTTATAGTACCATACGGCAGGCACTGGGAACGGCAGGAACATTAATCGGTATCGCAAATATCCTGGCAGTATTGCAGGTGGGAATCAATTACGGCAGAAAAATGCAGCTGCGCACAGGGCAGAATACGGATCCGGATGCGTGATGATAAACAAAGCTATGCAGGTATATAGGGATTCGCCCGCATAAAAGGAGTATGAGTAAAATGGACATCAAAGTAAGAGCTTACAGGGAATCGGATCTTAAGGATATGGTAAGAATCTGGAATACGGTAGTGGAGGATGGGGAGGCATTTCCACAGGAAGAACTGCTGACTGTAGAAAGTGGCAGGGCGTTTTTTGCCGGTCAGACATACAGTGCGGTGGCAGAGGAAGAAGAAAGCGGTAAGGTCGTGGGACTTTATATTCTGCATCCCAACAATGTGGGCAGATGCGGACATATATGCAATGCCAGTTACGCAGTGGATAATAAAATGAGAGGTCTGCATATTGGGGAAAAACTGGTTTCAGACTGCCTGAAGCAAGGCAGGGAGCATGGCTTTGGCGTTTTGCAGTTCAATGCAGTCGTAGCGACCAACCTGCATGCAAGACATTTGTATGAGCGACTGGGATTTGTACAGCTTGGCGTGATACCTAAGGGATTTCGCATGAAGGACGGACACTTCGAGGATATCTGTCCGTATTATCATGAACTATAAACCATAAACCAAAAACAGGAGGAAAATTTATGCCATTTATCAATTCAAAAATCAGTACATCACTTACAAATGAACAGGAACAGACAATCAAGTCAAAATTAGGTCAGGCAATCAGCACAATTCCCGGTAAATCCGAAAGCTGGCTGATGGTGGGCTTTGAGCCGGATTACCGTTTGTACTTCAGAGGTGACAATTCCGAACCCGCGGCTATGGTGGAGGTCAGTGTGTACGGGAATGAAAACCCCGGTGCTTTTTCCAAACTGACAGGACAAATCTGTGAGATTTTTAAGGAGGTTCTCGGCATTGCACCGGATCATGTATATGTAAAATATCAGGCAGTCAGCAACTGGGGCTGGAACGGGAGTAATTTCTGATGGAAAAGCTGCTTCTTATGAATTTGCCGGACGCCACATACAGAACCATACAGGGTGTGGCATCCCGGTTAAGAATTGCAACAGACCGGATAGAGCAGGAATACTTTGGCAGAACGCTGAAAACGCTTGCAAGTGGGAAATACAGACAGAGCGAAGATACAGCAGAGAGCAAAGATGCTGGCTACAGGGAAAGTCTTATTGTGCTTTGCGGTCTAAGGGACAAACGGCTGGATAAGGTGCTGTTTGAATTTAAGAGAGCAGAAGTGAATGTGGATTATAAGGCTATACTCACGCCGATCAATGAAAACTGGACGGTGCCGGCACTGATGGGAGAACTGCGACGTGAAAAAGCGGCGATACAGATGAAAAAGTTCTTTTAAGTAAAAGTCTTTATAATCTTTATAAAATGAGGAGTGCCCCGATACATCGCTGCACCGGGGCTATTATGAAAAAAATTATCTCGAATCGTTTCTTAAGATGGTTTTAGTATAGCAATTAATTATGAACAAACTATGAACAAGATGTAAATAAAAGGTAAAAGTTACAAAAAAACGAAAAAGCGAAAATAATTTATATACAAATTGCACAAAAAAGTGCTTCTGGTTGTTTTTTGCACGAAGAGATGATAAAATAGATATATTATACAAGGTAAAAAGTGCCTGTTACTCCGGGAGGAAGACATATGGATACATTTATTGATAAATTAGCACAAAAACTTACGGCGCAGGATATGATCAATGCCAATTCCGCAGCAGACGCAGCTGAGCTTACCAGGTTAAGAGAGCAGATGGCGGAGTATGAAGATCTGTTAAAGGACATTCAGGAAGAAAACGAAAAAGGCAAAGACAGTGCATCCCGTATGGAACGTTGTGTATCCGACCTTGACCAGAGTACTTCGGGACTCACCCAGAGCGCTTCCCTTATGGAACAGCAGGTATCCAGACTTGAGGAGAAAATCGGCAGTCTGAAAGAAAGTACAGAGGATCTGGGAGAAAGCATCCGTCTGATGAATGAAGCAGCAAGCGGTATCGGAGAGAGTCTCACGGGTATCCGGGAAAGCGCATCCGGTATCAGGGAAGGTACCGCCGGTTTCGGAGATGGCATTATGCGGCTGAATGAAAGCGCTACCAATATCGGAGACGGCGTTATTCAGCTGAATGAACAGAGCTTCCGGCTGGGAGAAGGCATTGTCCGTTTTGAAAACACAACTTCCAAGCTGGAGCAGACTGTGGATCGCAGCGAAAAGACTGTTGCGGCAGCGGCACAGACTGTGGTACGTGCAGAGCAGAGTGCATCCAAAGCGGAGCAGGGCTATGCTAAGACGGATGAACTGATCCGGGCTGCAATGGCAAAGATTGAAATGGTACAGGCAGCTGCCGGCAACACGGATGAAATCAGGGAGCTGCTTGCCGAATTACAGAAGGTACAGGCGGAGCAGTTTAACCAGCTGACCGACCATGTTCATAAGGAAAACGTAAAAGTTTATCGTAATGTACAGGCTGTTGTCGTAGAGGAAAATGATAAGCAGAATGAAAATAACGGTAAAGGATTCGGCTATTTGTCCGGCAGGGTAAATGCACTGCTGGTAGTATCGCTGGTTTCTCTCCTGGCATCCTGTGCGGGACTGGTATTTCAGATACTGGTATATCTGCATATTCTGTAAAATTTGCCGGTGGGATGTTTGCTTTATGAGCGAAAGCAAATACATCCGAAGAAGCGTGCCGGTATATACATTCGCTCGGAAATGAGGATTTATATGAGTAAGCAGATATGGAAACCAGGCAATATGCTCTATCCGCTGCCGGTCGTGATGGTGAGTGTGGCAGACAAGGCGGGACATTCCAATATTTTGACCATTGCGTGGACAGGCACTGTCTGCAGTGACCCGCCCATGGTATCCATTTCGGTAAGACCGGAACGCTATTCTTATCATATGATTCAGGAAACAGGTGAATTTGTCATCAACCTTACCACACGGGAACTGGCATTTGCAACGGATTACTGCGGCGTAAAAAGCGGCAGGGATGTGGACAAATGGAAGGAAATGCATCTGACACCGGTAAAGGCCGACCAGGTGTGTGCACCGTTAATAGAGGAGAGTCCGGTCAATCTGGAGTGCCGGGTTACGGAATGTAAGCATCTGGGAACCCACGATATGTTTCTGGCAGAGGTGGTATGTGTTCATGCGGATGAGCGATATATGGATGAGAACAACAAATTCCATTTTGAAAAGGCAGATCCGATTGTGTATTCCCACGGTACCTATATGACCACGGGAGAGACACTGGGAACGTTTGGGTACAGTGTCAGAAAGAAATAAGAAAAGCATGGTTGTAAAAATGAGTAAGAAATTTACCCGGTATCATAAAAAATTAAAATGTACGTATCTGAAAGCGGCAGGCGGTATTATTATTCTTGCCGCCCTCTTTTTACCATCTTATGTAAAGTGGGAAGCACCGGAGGAAAACATGTTTACAGTTTCCTTAAATGGAGAAACTGTAGGTGTGGTGGAAAATCCACAGACTGCAGAGAAGTTGTTGCAGCAGGCAAGAAAAAGCCTGGTTTCCGGTACGGATGAACTTGTTTTCATTGATGCAGATATGAGTCTGGACGGAAAAGCCGTTCTGGTAGGAAAAATTGACGAAGAAGAGGATGTTGTGGCTAATATGACAGAGGTCCTGCGCCGCAATATCAAAGAGACTACCCACCGCTCTTATGCGGTAAAAGTCAATAATTATATGGTGAATCTGGGCAGCAGGGAGGATGTGCTTTCTCTCCTGCAGCAGGCAGTGGACAAGTATGATACGGAAGGACGGTATCAGGTGAATCTGGCGCATGCACAGGGCAGGGAGTTTAATGTGCTGACAGCACAGATTGAAGATACCCAAAGCAGGGATGAGTCGGCATCCGATGAAGCCGGTGCCATACAGGTTTCCGACAAAGGCGGTTTTGAACGGGCAGCAGAGGAAATGTTTGAGAATGCGGAGCCTGCCGGAGAAAAAGATTTTGACGACTATGAACTGGGACTGGTCAGCATGAATTTTGCCGAGGAGGTGGAGATCGTCGAGGTCTATCTGGATGATTCCCAGCTTACCGGTGTCGAACAGGCTGCGGATGAAGTGATTAAGGAACAGGAAGTAAGTGCCGTTTAC
>JBJFCA010000059.1:0-21533 GCA_051888725.1 Lachnospiraceae bacterium | reverse complement strand
GCCCCGGCACCTGCTGTCATACTAAACCAAACAAGCGAGAAAAAAGTATGAAAGCTCCGACAGCTGATGTCATACTAAACCAAACAAGTTGGGAAAAAGTATGAGATAAGCAACCAAAGCAGATGTATAGGAAAATCTCCTGATGACAATTTTGCTCTGTTTCGCTACAATAGAGTCAGATAAGATGACAGGAGGCAACAGACACATGAAATATCAGTTTTGGGGATGGGAGCATGCGGATGCACCCGCTGTTACAGAGGAATACCCGGGAATCCGGACGCCCATTGATCTGTATGAAGCATTGACGCATATCTGGTGTGCGGACACCTGTGCACCGAGAATGCGGGAAGCGTGGTGTAAAGAAAATAAGACACTTGGCCAGTGCTCCATCACTGCTTTTCTGGCGCAGGATATTTTTGGCGGAAAAGTTTACGGCATATTAAGACCGGGTGGAAATTATCATTGTTATAATGAAATCGGAACATGCCGGTTTGATCTGACCAGCGAACAGTTTGGGGATGAGGTGCTTCACTATGAAAATAATCCGGAGCAGTTTCGAACCGTACATTTTGCCAAAGAGGAAAAACGTCTCAGATATGAGTATCTGAAAACGGAATTAAAAAAATACTGTGAGGCGGCATGCGTGGCTGTTGACACCGGTGATGAAATCAGAAAGGAATATTAGAATTTTAAGATTATCTTGGAATTTTCAGTTTCGTTTCAGCTTTTTTGTATATTATGATGCCAGGAGATGTAAAACGGAGGTAATATTCCTTGAAAATATTGATTATTGAGGACGAAAAACTGTTGGCTGATTCCATTAAGAAAATGCTGGAAAAAAAAGGATTTGAAGTGACAGCGGTTTATGATGGGGAAACGGGAAAAGAATATGCTGAGCTGGGAGTCTTCGATCTGCTGATTCTGGATGTGATGATGCCCGGAATGAATGGCTATGATGTGGCGCGTAAGGTTCGTGCGAAGCATCTGTGCATACCAATTCTTATGCTGACTGCAAAGTCCGATCTGGAAGACCGCATTACCGGCCTGAATGCGGGGGCCGATTATTATCTCACCAAACCCTTTGACACAAGGGAACTTCTGGCCTGTATCAATGCGCTTCTCAGAAGGCAGGGCGCACAGGTAGACGTGTTGTCTATGGGAAATACAACATTGGATTTGAGCTCTGCAATCATGTCCTGCGGGACAAAAAGCATCCGGCTGTCTGCCAAAGAATTTAATATTATGCGTTTTCTGTTAGCTTCCGGGAAAAGTAATGTTTCCAAAGAGATTATTCTTGCCAGAGTATGGGGCTTTGAATCAGAAGCGGTTGAAAATCATGTGGAGGTTTACATCGGTTTCCTGCGGAAAAAACTGGCAGCGATCGGTTCCAACATTCAAATCGAAGCAATCCGAAAACTGGGTTATCATTTGGAGGTGCAGGATCATGATTAAAAAACTCCGGTTGAAATTTGTATTGGTGAATATGGGAATTGTAGTAATAATGCTGTGTGCCATGTTTGGGCTGATTTTCCAGTTTACCCGTACAAATCTGGAAAATGAAAGTGTGCGGATGATGCAGACCATTGCCAGCCAGCCCTTTGCTCCCGGGATACCGAACACACCCAATACACATATGCAGGACATTCGTCTGCCGTATTTCATGTTACAGGTCGGTCCTAAGGGAGAACTTCTTGCCACAAACGGAGGCTATTATGATCTGTCAGATGATGCTTTTTTAAATAAAATGATAGAAACTGCACTGACATCCCATAAACAATATGGTGTTATTCCCGAATACAACTTACGATATTTCAAACAGGTCTCGTCCGGCATCCAGTGTCTTGTCTTTGCAGATATTTCCAGTGAAATATCAACACTGCATAATATGACAAGAAACTGTGTGATAATCGGCGTGTTGAGCTTTTTTGCTTTTCTTGTCATCAGCATCCTGCTCTCCAGATGGGCTGTGCGTCCGGTGGAGCGTGCATGGACGCAGCAGCGGCAGTTTGTGGCAGATGCTTCCCATGAATTAAAAACACCGTTAACCGTTATTCTGACCAATGCAGAAATGGCGGGAAACAGTGAGTATTCAGAAACTGACCGAAAGCAGTTTATTACCAATATTCAGACAGTTTCACAATATATGCGACGTCTGGTCGAGCAGATGCTGGAGCTGGCTAAGGCAGATCATGCGGAGGGAAATAAGAATACGGCGAAGTTTAATTACAGCGCGGTGGTTTCGGATGTGCTGTTATCCATGGAGGCTGTATTGTACGAGGCAGGTCATATTCTGACCACTGATGTGGAGGAAAATATTATGTTATCCGGGGACCTGCAGCAGTTGACACAGGTGGCAGAGATATTGCTGGACAACGCCGGAAAGTATGCGACAGAAAATGGAAAAATCCACGTAGCTCTCAAAAAACAGGGAAACTCCTGCTGCCTGCTCACGGTGACAAACGAAGGACAGGCTATTCCTGCGGAGGAGTTGAAAAATCTGTTTAAGCGGTTCTATCGTATTGATTCTGCACGCAGCAGAGACGGCAGCTTCGGATTGGGGCTTTCCATTGCGGAAAGCATTGTACTTGGTCACAAAGGAAAGATATGGGCAGAAAGCAAAAACGGCTATAACAACTTTTATGTGATGCTGCCCTGCCTATAAAATTTGCAACGAAATACAGGAGTGAATTCCCCGCTGTGGGAATTTGCTCCTGTTTTTGTATGGGCAGAAGTTCACATATTTTTCACAGAAACTTTCAGCGTCGTTTTAGCATTGGGGCTTAGACTGTAAACAGTGTGATACCGCTATGGAAATCCATGAATGAAAAACAGGAGGTTTAAAATGATTACAGTTGAACACTTAACCAAGCGTTATGGTGACTTTCTGGCTGTGGATGATCTGACGTTTGAAATTGATGAAGGTCATGTTTACGGGTTCCTCGGACCCAATGGTGCAGGAAAATCCACGACGATGAACATTATGACCGGGTGTCTGTCAGCCACGGAAGGCAGTGTGAAAATCGATGGCTATGATATCTTTTCTCAGGCAGATCAGGCCAAAAAACTGATCGGGTACCTCCCCGAACAGCCGCCTCTTTACATGAATGAAACACCTACAGAATATCTGCGGTTTGTAGGTGAGGCGAAGGGACTGCGGGGAGAGGAATTAAAACAGCAGCTCATGCAGGTGATTGAACAGACTAAAATCAGTGATGTCAGGCATAAGCGTATTGCGGCATTATCAAAAGGCTATAAACAGCGTGTCGGAATAGCCCAGGCATTGCTGGGAAATCCCAAGGTGATTATCCTGGATGAACCCACGGTTGGTCTTGATCCCCTGCAGATCATTGAAATTCGGGATCTGATCAAACAGCTGGGTCAGGATCATACAGTGATTCTAAGCTCCCATATTCTGTCGGAGGTGCAGGCAATCTGTGACCGAATTCTTATGATTGCACACGGCAAGCTGATTGCATTTGATGCACCGGAAAATCTGGAAAAAAGTATGCTTGCCTCCAATGAGGTAAACTTTACCGCAGAGGCAGATGAGGATGATATTACCGGTATTTTGATGGGTATGGAAAATATTGCGGACGTTGCCATGGAAAAGAACAAGAGCGGCGAAATGGTTGTCCGTCTGAAACTGAATACACAGGATGCCTATCAGGTATCCAGAGAGCTGTTCTTTGGATTTGCTAATATCGGAAAGGCCATACTTGAGATGACGGTAAAGAAGGCAAATCTGGAAGATCTCTTTATTGAGCTTGCCGGGAATGAAGCATTACAGCCTGGGCCCGAGAAAGAGGAGGAAACGGAGGATTTAGCTGAGAAAGAAGAGGAAAAGGAAAGTGAGGTGGATGAGACATGACAGCGGTACTGAAACATGAACTGAAAAATTATTTTCACTCTTTGACAGCTTATGTCTTTGGCGGTTTCCTGCTGATGTTTATTGGCATCGGTGCCATGATGTATAACCTGCAGGCAGCCGTTTCCAACTTTGAGTATGTACTCAGCTTCGGATGTCTTGTATTTGTGGTAATTGTTCCCATTCTGACAATGCGTGTCATTGCGGAGGAGAGAAAACAGAAGACGGATCAGCTGCTCTACTCTCTGCCGATTTCTACGACACAGGTCATTATGGGCAAATATCTGGCACTGCTTACGGTATATCTGATTCCTTTGTGTATCGTTGCGGTTTATCCGTTGATATTTGCACAGTATGGTGAGGTTTACCTGCTGACCGCCTACGGTGCCATCGTGGCATTCTTTGTTCTGGGGGCGGCTCTGATAGCAATCGGGGTATTTATATCTTCCTTAACGGATAATCAGGGCTTTGCAGCAGGTATCGGCATTGCGGTGATCCTGTTTAACTATTTCAGTGTCAGTCTGGCAGAATATACTTCCTCAACGGCGATGGGAACCCTGGTTGCTCTTTGGGTCATTGCACTGGCAGTTGGTATTGTGATTAAATACCTGACCAGGAATGACAATCTCGCATATCTGGTCGGTTTTGCAATCGCTATCGGAAGCTTTGCCGTTTATATGATAGACAGCAGCAAACTTAAGGGGCTGCTTCCGGTTATTATGAAAAAGCTTTCTTTGTTTGAACGGTTTTACACGATTGTCAATGGCGTATTCGATATGACCGCCATTGTGTTTTATTTGACAGTCATCGTATTTTTCCTGTTTCTGTCGGTACAGTCACTGGAGAAAAGGAGGTATAACTGATGAAAAAACGATCACAGTCCTGGATTGCCTTTCAGGGAGGTTCCTACTCCATAATCATCACAGCCATTGTGCTGGCAATTTTGATTGTAATCAATATCTTTGCATCCGCATTGCCGTCTTCCCTGACCAAGTATGACATCAGCTCTTCTCAGCTGTATTCCGTTACCAGCAATACGAAAGTCGTAGTGAATGCCTTGGAGCAGGATGTGACGATTTACTGGATTGTGCAGGCGGATAAAGAGGATTATATTATTGAGAATCTGCTTGGTAAATACGAAAGCCTTTCTGAGCATATTCAGGTGGTAAAGAAAAATCCGGACGCCTTTCCTACATTTACAGAGCAGTACACAAGTGAAGATGTTCCAAATAACAGTCTGATTGTGGAATGCGGTGACCGCAGCAGATACATTTCCTACAATGACATTTATCTGCAGGAGGTGGATATTTATTCGTATTCCTATAATACCTCCTTTGACGGAGAGGGCGCCATTACTTCAGCCATTGATTATGTCACCAGTGAGGAACAGCCCTGTATTTATCTTACGGAGGGGCACGGAGAATCTGATTTGCCCTCCAATTTGAGCGAACAAATGAGAAAAGAGAACATGGAGACCGCTTCCCTTTCCCTGCTCACCACAGACGAGATTCCGGAGGATGCAGACTGCATCATGATATATGCACCTACCAGCGATATTTCTGAAGAAGAAAAGGATATATTACTTGAGTATGTCTCCGGTGGCGGAAAATTGTTTGTGGTTTCCGGTCCTGTGGAAGGAGGTAGCCTTGACAATCTGAATGCCATCCTAAGTCATTACAAGGTGGAAATGGAAGACGGAATTGTCATTGAGGGTGACCGGGAACATTATGCATTCGGATATCCCTATGTGCTTTTGCCGGAAATGGCAGACAGCGATATCACAGATTCTCTGATTGAGGCACGTTACAATGTTATTCTTCCGATTTCCGGAGGCATGAAGGTGACCGGTAACAGTGAAAACGGGTCGGTAACAGAGCTGTTAACCACATCCGATGACTCTTTTGCAAAGGCCGACGGATATAGTATCACCTCTTATGAAAAGGAGGAAAACGACACAGACGGACCTTTCACACTGGCAGTATCCATTGAAGACAACAGTGGCGGACAGATTGTATGGTTTGCGTCATCCTATTTCCTGAAGGATATGTATAACGCATATTCCTCCGGCGCCAATGCGGATCTTGCCATGAATGCAGCATCCGCTCTGATTGGAGAGACGGAAGCCATGGCCATTCGAAGCAAGTCTTTGAATTACAATTATCTGACCATCAGTGATTCCACTTCTTCCCTTTTGAAGGTACTGATGATTGGAGTTTTCCCGCTGACGTATCTTGGCATTGGCATAATTGTCGTTTTGGGAAGGAGGAGAAAACAGAATGAACCGGTTTAAAAAATTGCTGAGTCTGTTTGGCATTCTCGTCATTATCTGTGTGGCTACCGTTGCTGTCATGAAATATGAGGTGCATAAGGAAAATATAAAAAACAGTGATACAATAATCATTGCACTGGATACGGATTCCGTAACGGCACTTTCCTGGAAAAACAGTACAACCGAGCTCTCTTTTCATAAAACTGAAAACTGGAGTTATGACGGGGATGAGGCGTTTCCCGCAGATGAGGAAAAAATTAATGAAATGCTTCAGATGTTCAAGGAATTCGGGGCTTCTTTTATCATCGAAGAGGTAGAAGATTACGGACAGTACGGGCTGGATGATCCGGTGTGTACGATTCAGATTACAACTGCCGCACAGACGGCTGATACTGATACAGAAGAGTCCGATACCTTAGAAATCCGTCTGGGGGATTTCAGTAAGATGGACTCCAAACGGTATGTTTCCATCGGAGACGGGAACGTGTATCTTGTAGAGAAGGATCCGCTGGAGCAGTTTGATGCCGAGCTTTCTGATATGATCAGACACGACGAAGTACCGGATCTTACTCTGACAAACGGGATTACCTTTGCAGGGGATATTGCGTATCATATCAGTTACGATGAAAACGGCAAATCCTATCAGGATGAAGATGTCTATTTTGTTAATGACGGAAATGATTCTCTTCCGCTTGACACGTCATTGGTGGATTCTTACCTGCGCGAAATTTCGGGTATGCGTTTGACGGACTATGTAACTTACAATGTAAGTGATGAGGAGCTTGCTTCCTACGGACTGGATTCTCCGGATCTGTCAATCACGGTAGACTACACTTTTGAAGATGATGCAGGAGAAACAGAGGATATCTTTGTTCTGCATATCAGCCGTGACCCAGCCGCAGAAGAAGTATCAGCAGGTGAAGATACCACACAGGAAGATGAAACTATTACAGCCTACGCAAGAGTGGGTGATTCCCGTATCATCTATAAACTGGACGGTGACGACTACAAAATGCTTATGAAGGCTGCATACAATGATTTACGGCATCAAAGTGTGTACTATGGAAATTTTGATGATGTGACAGGAATTACCATTTCACTGGAAGGTGGGGAATATACAATTACTTCCGAAATGAATGAAGAGGAAAGAGTCTATTACTATGGGGAAGAGCAGATAGAGCCGGCTGACATCCGAAAAGCCTTAAAGGCTCTGTATGTGGAAGAATTTACGGAGGCAGCTGCCGACGGAAAGGAAGAAATCAGACTGACCCTGTACATGGAAAATGAAGACTTTCCGCAGATAGAAATTGTATTGTACCGTCATGACGGGGAGCGATGTCTGGCAGAAGTAAACGGCAGTGTTGTTGCGTATATAAGCCGGGCAGACGCAGTGACTCTGATTGAGGCAGTGCATTCCATTATTCTGTAAATCTTTCACATGGATTCCCTCTGCATTGGCACTTTGTTTGATTGCTCTGTGCCAATGCAGTTTCCTGAAACAAAGGACTTTTCTTGACGGATTACCGCTCGTTAGATAAAATGATTCTATCGGGGTTAATCTACAATACGAAAGAAAAGAGGGAAAAGGGTGTTTGAGTTCAAACTGCAGATAGCGTGCCTGATCGTGGTTTTGTACATTACCATAGATTATGTGCGGAATACAATGGATAAAAAAATGCCATGCAATCCATATTTTGACATGATTCTCGTTTTTGCACCATGGGCAATCGTTTTTGATGGTGTGACTGCATGGACGGTAAATCATCAGGATGTCGTGCCGGATTGGGTGAATCTTTTGATGCACGGACTGTTTTTTGTGTGCATGGACGTTCTGTTTGCGTTAATTTTCGTGTATATGATCAATCAGACGGTCGGCATACGGACGAAAAAGAAACTTGCACTTTGTCTGACACCGGGAATAATCAGTCTGCTGGTTATTCTGTTTTCTATCAAAGATTTATATTACATACAGGGGAAAACGACCAATTACTCCTACGGAACGGCGGTGATTGCGTGCTACGTTTCCCTGCTATTGCATTTTGTCATGATTCTGGTGTTGATTTTCAGTAAGAAAAGGACCCTGGAAAAGAAAAAGATGATCAACATTACCGTGTTTATGATTCTTTGTCTTTGCCTTTTACTGTCACAGGTTTTACTGCCGGAAATTTTGATTTCGGCGCTGATGCCCATGCTCACGGTAATCGGTATTTATATGAACTTTGAGGATCCGTCTTTAAGGCGGCTGCATCATTACAATGCCGAGATGGTGACCGGTTTTGCAACTCTGGTAGAAAACCGGGACAACAATACCGGCGGTCATATCCGGAGAACTAAGGGCTATGTGCAGATTCTTTTGGATGAAATGCAGCAACGTCCGATTTATTACCGGTCTGTAACGAAGGATTATATCTGTAACGTAATGGATGCCGCTCCCATGCATGATATCGGGAAAATCTCAACACCGGATGTAATCCTGCAAAAACCCGGACGTCTCACAAATGAGGAATATGAGATTATGAAACAGCATGCGGCAGTCGGCGGCGATATTATTAAAGAAACATTTGACAATCTGGATAATCCGGAATACTTGCAGATTGCTTATGAAGTTGCGCGGTTTCATCATGAAAAATGGAATGGAACCGGATATCCGGATGGTCTGAAAGGAAAAGAAATTCCCCTTCATGCCAGAATCATGGCGATCGCCGATGTGTTTGATGCCGTTTCTTCCAGACGGTGTTACCGGGATGCAATGCCCATTGAAGAATGTTTTCAGATTATTCAGAACGGAGCAGGAAAGGATTTCGATCCGGATTTGGTGGAGCTGTTTATGAATGCACGTGATAAGGTACTTATGTACTATGAACACGATGGAGGACAAATTCAAGGACAGAATTAAGCACGGATTCGAGCACAGATTAAGTATAGATTTAAGCGCAGAGAAATCGCTGTAGACATATTGTTTACGGCGATTTTTTGCAGTATCTCAAGTACAATGTAAGTGGAATTGATTCGTGACAAAGGGACACACGTCGTGACAAAAGAACCGTCCCCGAAAAAATATCTTGACTATCAAAGTATTATGCAGTATTATCCTGTTGTAGATATTTTGAAAGTCAAAATATTTGAAACCCAAAATAAATAAGAATAATTGGAAAAGGAGAAAAAACATGTTAGAAAAAGTAAAAGAAATCATTGAAGACAAATTGAGCCTTGAAGGTGTAGAGATCACAGAAGCTACAAGATTTAAGGAAGATCTGGAAGCAGATTCCCTTGACCTTTTTGACATGGTAATGGATTTTGAAGAAACCTTTGGAATTGAAATTCCTTCCGAGGATCTGGAGAACCTGAAAACAGTGGGAGATGTAATCAGCTATATCGAAAGCAAGCAGGCTTAATCGGTAAGCACGACAGCCTGAGTAAAAAAGATTGGAACAGACAATGAAGACAAGAATAACAGAACTTTTGGGAATGAGATATCCGATCATCCAGGGCGGTATGGCATGGGTTGCGGAGCATCAGCTTGCCGCAGCCGTATCCAATGCCGGAGGCCTGGGACTGATCGGTGCCGCATCAGCACCGGCTGAAATTGTAAGACAGGAAATCAGGGAATGCAAACGCCTTACGGACAAACCGTTTGGCGTTAATGTCATGCTCTTAAATCCCAATGCCGATGAAGTGGCAAAAGTCATTGTGGAAGAGGGCGTGAAGGTAGTCACCACCGGAGCCGGAAATCCGTCCAAGTACATGAAGATGTGGAAAGAAGCCGGCGTAAAAGTAATCCCTGTTGTAGCATCCGTGGGAATGGCAAAAATGATGGAGCGTGCCGGTGCGGACGCAGTCGTTGCGGAAGGCATGGAAAGCGGCGGACATATCGGGTCTGCGACCACCATGACTCTTGTGCCACAGGTAAAGGATGCGGTCAGTATTCCGGTGATTGCCGCCGGCGGTATTGCAGATGGCAGAGGCTTTGCGGCGGCCCTTATGCTGGGAGCGGATGCCGTGCAGATGGGTACCAGATTTGTTGTGGCAAAAGAGTCCATTGTACATGAAAATTATAAAAATAAAGTCATAAAAGCATCTGATATTGATTCTGAAGTCACGGGTATGAGTACCGGACATCCGGTTCGCTGCCTGCGAAACAAAATGACAAGAGAGTACCTTAAGCTTGAAAAAGAAGGTGCTGACTTTATGGAACTGGAGAAACTGACACTCGGTTCCTTAAGGAATGCTGTCATGGATGGTGATGTAGTGACGGGAACAGTTATGGCAGGGCAGATTGCGGGCCTCATTAAGGAAGAAAAATCCTGTCAGGAAATCATTGAAGAAATCATGAAGGATGCCGGAACCATTATAGGTTCCAAAGGAGAAGAATGGGTAAAATAGCATTTTTATTTCCCGGACAGGGTTGCCAGTATACGGGAATGGGTAAAGATTTTTATGAGACGAGTGAAAGAACAAGGGAAATTTTTGAGATTGCCTCAAAAGCTTCCGGACTTGACGTGGCAGAACTCGTATTTACGGAAAATGACCGTTTAAACATTACGGAATATACGCAGATTGCGCTTCTGACCACAGAAGTTGCCATGCTTAAGGAAGTCCTGGCTCTTGGGATTAAGCCGGATATCTGTGCAGGCTTAAGCCTTGGAGAATATGCAGCTCTTGCTGCAGCCGATGCCATGGAGCTTTCCGATTTGTTTGAACTGATCCGTCTCAGGGGCAAATACATGCAGGATGCGTATCCTACAGGCGGTGCCATGATGGCAGTCTTAGGTCTTACTGCGGATGTGGTGGAAGAGGTATGTCAAAGTACCGAAGGCATTGTTTCCATTGCCAATGACAACTGCCCCGGGCAGCTTGTGATTTCGGGCGAAGAGGCGGCAGTGGAGGCAGCCGGCAGTGTGCTGACACAAAGAGGTGCCAAAAGATGTGTACCTTTAAAGGTGAGCGGGCCGTTTCATTCCGCACTGCTTTCCAAAGCTTCCGAGCAGCTTGCCGAAGCACTTCGCGATAAAGAGATACGGGATATTAAGACCCCGTATATATGCAATACGGAGGCAAGAGTCGTAACCGATAAAAATGAAGTGAAAGACCTGTTAATCAGACAGGTATCCGGTTCGGTGCGTTTCCGGGAAAGCATTCTTCTGATGAAAGAGATGGGAGTCGATACCTTTATCGAAATCGGACCTGGAAAAACGGTAGCAGGATTTATTAAGAAAACAGACAGGGATTTAAAAACGATCAATATTGAGAAAATGGAAGATCTTGAGAAGTTGAAAGATCTGTGTTAAGAAAGCGAGAAAAAGAATGGAATGCAGTCTGAAAAATAAGGTGGCGCTTGTAACCGGAGCCGCCCGCGGAATCGGCAGACAGATTGCACTGACTCTGGCAGAGCACGGTGCTACGGTAATCGTAAATTATTGCGGTTCCAAAGAAAAAGCGGATGAAGTGGTATCCCGGATTACCGAAAACGGCGGAAAGGCAAAGGCTGTCTGCTGTGATGTGTCGGATTATGAAGCAACTAAGGTCATGATGGATGATGTGATACAGGAATACGAGAAGGTGGATATCCTGGTCAATAATGCCGGTATCACAAAGGACAATCTTTTGGTACGTATGACGGAAGAAGATTTTGACAGGGTCCTTTCCATCAATCTGAAGGGTGCTTTCAACACGACCAAACATCTGTATCGTAATTTTATTAAATTAAGGGCAGGAAAAATCATTAATATCTCTTCCGTTTCCGGTGTGCTGGGAAATGCGGGGCAGGCAAACTATGCAGCCTCCAAGGCTGGCATTATCGGGTTTACCAAGAGTACGGCAAGAGAGCTTGCGGGTCGTAATATCTGTGTGAATGCGGTGGCTCCCGGATTTATTGAGACTGACATGACGCAGAAGCTGTCTGAATCGGTGCTTGACAATGCGAAAAGCACGATCCCTCTTGGAAGATTCGGAAAGCCGCAGGATGTTGCACAGCTTGTACTTTTCCTTGCCGGAGAACAGTCAGACTATATCACCGGACAGGTTATTTGTGTGGATGGCGGCATGGCCATATAGGAGGGAAGCATGAAGAAAAGAGTCGTAGTAACCGGGCTTGGTGCGGTGACACCAATCGGAAATAATGTAAATGATTTCTTTGCGGGAATCAGACAGGAAAAAATCGGATTTGGTCCGATCACTTATTTTGATGCCACGAATTACAAATGCAAGCTGGCAGCTGAAGTGAAAGATTTTCAGGCACAGGATTATATGGATAAAAAGGCGGCACGCCGTATGGAGCTTTTCTGCCAGTATGCAGTGGCGGCAGCAAAAGAAGCCATTGAGGATGCCGGTATCAATATGGAAAACGAGGACGCCTACCGTGTGGGATGCGCCATCGGTAACGGCGTGGGTTCCCTGCAGGCAATGCAGAGAGAATACACAAGACTTGTAGAAAAAGGTCCCAACAAGGTCTCTCCCCTTCTGGTGCCGCTGATGATTACCAATATGGCAGCAGGAAATGTCAGCATTATGTTTGGCCTGAAAGGGAAAAGCATTAATGTGGTAACGGCCTGTGCTACCGGCACCAATTCCATTGGCGAAGCCTTCCGTACCATTCAGTATGGTGATGCAGATGTGATGGTGGCAGGCGGTACCGAGGCAAGCATTGCGGAAATCGGTGTAGCAGGCTTTGATGCCCTGACTGCACTTTCCGGCAGCGCAGATCCTGCAAGATGTTCCATTCCCTTTGACAAGGACAGGGACGGCTTTGTGATGGGTGAGGGCGCCGGCGTCGTGATTTTGGAAGAGCTGGAGCATGCCAAAAAGCGCGGTGCCAGAATTTATGCGGAAGTTTTAGGATACGGATGCAGTTCCGATGCCTACCATATCACCTCCCCTACGGAAGACGGAATGGGTGCGGCTACAGCCATGTTAAATGCGATTGCAGACGGCGGTATTGAGAAGGAACAGCTGACGTATATCAATGCGCACGGAACCAGTACCCATCACAATGATCTGTTTGAAACAAGGGCAATCAAGGCTGCCTTTGGAGAGCATGCATATAAACTTAAGATCAATTCTACCAAATCAATGGTGGGACATCTTCTGGGTGCAGCCGGTGCCGTGGAATTCATCACCTGTGTCAAAGAGGTGGAAGAGGATTTCATTCACAAAACCGTTGGCTTACAGGAAAGTGAAGAGGAAATGGATCTTAACTACTGCAGGGAAAGCTATGAAGAGCCCCTTCCCTATGCACTCAGCAATTCCCTGGGATTTGGCGGACACAATGCAAGCATTTTGATAGGAAAATACAAAGACTAAGCAGGACTTGGTCGGAAAGGCATACAGATTACTATGGATTCTTTAAATATTACGGAAATCATGAATGTAATCCCTCACAGGTATCCGTTTCTGCTCATTGATGCGATTGAAGAGCTGGAGCCGGGAGTGCGTGCTGTGGGGAAAAAGTGCGTCAGCGCAAATGAACCTTATTTCCAGGGGCATTTTCCGGGAAATCCGGTGATGCCGGGCGTGCTGATCATAGAGGCGCTGGCACAGGTAGGTGCCGTGGCGATGCTCTCCCTCCCGGAAATGAAGGGAAAAACAGCATATTTTGCGGGAATTGACAAAGCAAGGTTCAGACAGAAGGTACTTCCCGGTGACGTTTTACGGTTAGAGACTTCCATTATCAGGTCAAAAGGTCCCGTAGGTGTGGGAAGAGCCGTTGCAACGGTAGACGGGAAAAAAGTTTGTGAGGCAGAATTAACATTTGCCATTTCCTGACAGCTTGTTTACGTGGGCGGCAGATGCTGTCGTATGTCAGAAGGAGTGAAGTCTATGAGTATATTTGATATCAGAAGCAGGTTCATAAAGCCTGTTTCCCAGACGGGTGACAAGCATTTGACGACGGATCCGGAGACAGTGAAGTGTCCCAAGTGCGGAAAACTGCTGAATAAGGAGCGTGTCGTTAAGAAAAGATACATCTGTTATGAATGCGGAAGTTATTTCCGTGTCAAAACATCCAACCGGATCCGTATGGTAGCGGATAAAGGGACTTTTGAACCCTGGTTTGAGGGAATGCCCATTGAAAATCCCCTTGAGTTTACGGGTTACGAGGACAAGATAAAAGAAGCAAAGGAAAAGACCGGATTAGACGAAGCCATTACAGTGGGAAAATGCAGCGTGTATGGCGAGGAAGCGGTAATCGGCATCTGTGATTCACGGTTTCTGATGGCAAGTATGGGTCATGTTGTCGGAGAAAAGCTGACACGTGCCATTGAAAGAGCGATAGAAGAAAAGCTGCCTGTGTTTGTGTTCTGCTGCTCGGGTGGAGCCAGAATGCAGGAGGGTATTGTTTCTTTGATGCAGATGGCCAAAACTTCAGCTGCAATATCCAGACTCTCTGCGGCAGGTCTTTTGTATTGCACGATTTTAACGGATCCTACAACAGGAGGCGTTACGGCAAGCTTTGCCATGTTAGGGGATGTCATTTTAGCTGAGCCGGGGGCGCTGATTGGTTTTGCCGGCCCCAGAGTCATCAGACAGACTATCGGTCAGGAACTTCCCGAGGGCTTCCAGACATCCGAATTTTTACTGGAGCACGGTATCATTGACGGTATTGTGGAGAGAAAGAATTTAAAGAAGACCATTTATTTTCTGATCAAATCCCATAAGAGTAAAGAAGGCAACTATTCTGATTTTGATGATACCCATTTACAGTATAGAATCAGCGAAATTGTAAAAGAGCGGCAGTACAAATCCCTGCCGAAGACTGCCTGGGAAAAGGTAAAAACGGTAAGAAATACCATGCGTCCCCAGGGTATGGACTATATGGAATATATTTTTGATGTATTCATTGAAGCCCATGGTGACAGGGCATTTCGGGATGACCCTTCCATCGTTGGCGGTATCGGCTTTATCGGCAACCAGCCTGTGACGGTGATTGCGGAGGACAAAGGCAAAACGCAGAATGACTTTTTAAAGAAAAACTTCGGCATGCCCATGCCGGAGGGTTACAGAAAAGCATTAAGGCTGATGAAACAGGCAGAAAAATTTAACCGTCCCATTGTGTGCTTTGTCAATACTCCCGGCGCTTATCCGGGTATGGAGGCGGAAGAACGCGGTATGGGCGAAAGCATTGCCCGGAATCTTATGGAAATGTCACAGCTTAAGGTGCCGGTTCTGTGTATCCTGGTGGGAGAAGGCGGAAGCGGCGGCGCACTGGCAACCTCCGTGGGCAATGAAGTGTGGATGCTGGAAAATGCCACCTATTCCATTTTGTCACCGGAAGGATTTGCTTCCATTTTGTGGAAGGATGCCAACAGGGCAGCAGAGGCAAGTGAGGTTATGAAAATTACTGCCGATGATCTGCTCTCTCTCGGTGTCATTGAAAAGATTATACCGGAATATGGCGGTGCAGATGATGTAACCAAAGAAGCCATCGGAAACGATCTGAAAGAAAAAATCTGTGCTTTCCTGGAGAAATACAAGGGTGCAAAGGGCGCAGATATCAGGCAGGAACGATATGAGAGATTCCGGGCTTTTTAGATAGGAAAAGACGGAAGATATCCGGTTATACAGAAAGCAGGATAAAGCATGTCGGAAAGAACATTAAAAATTGGAAACTTAACAGCGAAGATTCCGGTCGTACAGGGCGGTATGGGGGTCGGCATCAGTTTGTCGCACCTTGCCGGTGCAGTGGCAAAAGCCGGTGGCGTGGGTGTCATCTCCACTGCCCAGATCGGCTTTCGTGATAAAGATTATGCACATGATCCGCTAAGTTGTAACCTGAGGGCAATCGGAAGTGAGATAAAAAAAGCAAGAGACATTGCCCCAAACGGCGTCATCGGTGTCAATATCATGGTGGCAACGCTGCATTATGAGGATTATGTCAGGGCAGCAGTCAAGGCCGGTGCGGACATTGTGATCTCGGGTGCGGGACTGCCCATGAATCTGCCGGAGCTTACGGCAGGCAGCCAGACGAAAATTGCACCGATTGTATCCAGTAACAAGGCACTGTCTGTCATTACAAGACAGTGGGAGCGAAAGTACTCAAGAATTCCGGATATGGTCGTGATTGAAGGACCTATGGCCGGAGGTCATCTGGGATTTTCCGAGAAACAGCTTGCAGAAATGACCGTACAGGATTTTGATAGAGAAGTTGTGGAGATTATCAAAAGCGTACGGGAACTGGAAAACCGTTATGAAACAAAGATTCCGGTTGTGGTTGGCGGCGGTGTGTTTGAAAGAGAGGACATGGAGCATTATCTGTCCTTAGGTGCAGACGGTGTGCAGATTGCGACACGTTTTGTGGCAACCGATGAATGTGATGCCGCAAAAGAGTATAAGGAAGCGTATATCCATGCGAAAAAAGAGGATATTATGATTATTAAAAGCCCGGTGGGAATGCCGGGCCGGGCGGTACGAAACTTATTTTTGGACAGGGTTTTATCGGGAGAGCGGATTATGAGCAGCTGCAGGCAGTGCATTAAGACCTGTAATCCTGCCACCACCCCGTACTGTATCACGAAAGCACTGATTAATGCGGCAATCGGAAACGTCGACGAAGGGTTGATTTTCTGCGGCAGCAATGTAGACCGCGTGAAGGAAATTGTTCCGGTTGAAAAGATTATGGAGGAGTTTGCATAAATGGCAATATGTATCAGGGGAGTGGGCAGTGCACTCCCGGCAAAACAAGTGAAAAACAGTGACCTTGCTGCAATCGTGGATACATCGGATGAATGGATCAGGGAAAGAACCGGCATTGAAAGCAGGTATGTTTCTACGGGAGAAAGTGTTGCGGATTTAGCGACAGATGCAGCCCGGAAGGCCATTACCGATGCCGGTGTGCAGGCGGAAAATATTGATTTGATTCTGGTAGCCAGCTGTTCTGCGGAAATGGCGCTTCCCTGCACTGCCTGTCAGGTACAGGGCAGGATTGGCGCGGTAAATGCCGCTGCTTTTGATTTAAATGCTGCATGCTCCGGCTTTTTATTTGCTTTGAATACCGCTTATGTTTACTTAAAAGGCGGTATCTATAAAAATGCACTGATCATCGGTGCGGAGGTATTGTCCAAGATTGTGGACTGGAGTGACCGGAGTACCTGCGTGTTATTTGGTGACGGAGCAGGTGCCGTATACGTGGAAGCTGATGATACGAAAGATACGCCCTACTTTTTTGTACAGAAAAGTGACGGCGCAAAAGGAATGGTGTTAGCCTGCGGACAGCGTCATAACGGCAATTTTTTTTTTGAAGGAGACGCCCTGTCAAATTTTGTGTCCATGGATGGCAGAGAGGTGTTCCGCTTTGCCACAAGGCAGATTCCCCTCGTCATTGAGGATGTGTTAGATCAGGCGGCACTGCTTCCGGACGACATTGATTATTTTGTACTGCATCAGGCAAACTTAAGAATTATCGAGAGTATTGCCAAACGTCTTAAGGCAGACCCGGGAAAATTCCCTACGAATGTGGAACGGGTTGGCAATACTTCTTCTGCATCCATACCGATTCTGCTCGAGGAAATGAAACAGGCAGGAAAGCTGAAAAAAGGAACGAAACTGGTTCTTTCGGGATTTGGCGCAGGCCTGACATACGGTGCATGTTTACTGGAATTATGATATAATGAGCGAATGGCGATCACGATAGAATCGTGATACACTGATAGCAATGAACTTGGTTATAGAAACCGGGGGATGAGGAAATTTATGGAAAAGAAATATAGCAGAGATTTGAATCAGATGCTTGTGAATCTCTTTAACCATGTGATGGCGGTGGAATCACAATCGGTCATAACAGAAGAATTTAAGGATATCACAAATAATGATATGCATATTATAGAAGCTGTCGGCATGGAAGAACCAAGAAATATGTCTGACATTGCCAAACGGCTCTCCGTGACGGTGGGAACACTTACTACCAATATGAATGGTCTTGAGAAAAAAGGCTATATCGTGCGTACCCGCAGCAAAGAAGATAAAAGGGTAGTTCATGTGACGCTTACTGAGCGTGGAAAGAAAGCATTTTATCATCACAGGGACTTCCACAGGAAGATGATACATGCTGCATTAGCGGGGCTTGATGAGGATGAAAAAAGCATCTTATACAGTTGTCTTCTGAAACTGGATCATTTTTTCTCGGTGGAATAGTCGGTGGATTCTTGCTGTTAAATGTATGTCTCTCATGTAAATATCAGGTCTTTTTGCAAAAAAAGGTAAAAAAAAGTTATTTTTTATCATTGAGAAAATAACAAAAAGTGATAAAATAATATCGAAGTCTCCGGACTTTGAAAGGAGCACATACAGCAGGATGAAGACAGCAATTATCTATGCATCGGTACATCATGGCAATACCAAAAAGGTAGTAGACGAAATCGCAAAGACGTCAGATACAAAGGTGGATCTGATTGATGCTGTTAAGGTTAAGGAAAAGGATTTAAACGGATACGACAGGATTGGCTTTGCATCCGGGATTTATTATTCCAAATTTCATCAGTCCGTTTTGAATTTTGCAGCAGTGAATCTTCCGCAGGCGAAGGAGGTTTTTTTCCTTTGCACCTATGGCGGGAAAGAAAATTTCCAGTCCATAGAAGGAGCCATTAAAGGGAAAAATGCCAGGGTCATCGGCAGATTCGGTTGTAAAGGCTATGATACCTACGGTCCGTTTAAGCTGATAGGAGGCATCTCCAAAGGGCATCCCGATGCCAGAGACCTTGCCGATGCCACAGCGTTTTACAAAACACTTAAAACACTTTAGGGACGGTTCTTATGTCACGGTATGTGTCCCTCTGTCACGATGTGTGTCCCTCTCAAACACTTTAGGGACGGTTCTTTTGTCACGATGTGTGTCCCTCTGTCATGCATGAAACGTGGATTTTGAATAGCTTACACATGGAATCTGTACAAGAGCCCGCAAGGCGAGAGAAGTTGCGGACTCTTTTTTCTTGTGACAAGGTAAAAAATATTATATAATGAACAAAACTGAAAATGGCAGGGGAGAATTACAGGTGAAAATTTCGACAATATTAAAAGCAGATAAAACAACGATTTCTTTTGAAGTTTTTCCGCCGAAGACAACGGCAAACTATGAGTCGGTGCAGGCAGCTGCGCTTGGTGTGGCAGCCTTAAAACCCAGTTATATGAGCGTTACCTATGGCGCGGGTGGAAGCAGCCGGGCCAATACGGTAAAAATTGCAGAAGAAATTCAGAAGAAGGAGGGTGTTACCACCATTGCGCATCTAACCTGCGTGGGTGCCGGAAAGCAGGACATTATCGCGACGCTTTCCGAAATGAAAGCAGCAGGGATTGAAAACGTACTGGCACTGCGGGGGGATAAGCCCAAGGATTTTACGGGCGAACCGTTTACCGATTATCATTATGCCTCGGAGCTTGTGGAAACCATTAAAGAATACGGCGATTTCTGTGTGGGCGGAGCCTGCTATCCGGAAGGACACCCGGACTCTGCCAATAAAAAAGAAGATATCCTTAATTTGAAGAAAAAAGTGGATGCGGGATGTGAATTTCTAACGACCCAGATGTTTTTTGATAATAACATTTTCTATAATTTTTTATATAGGGCGCGGGAAGCAGGAATCCTTGTTCCGATTATTCCGGGCATTATGCCCATTACCCGAGCCAATCAGGTGGAGAATGCGGTCAGGTTGTCAGGCTGCAATGTGCCGGAACGCTTCCGCAGTATTGTGGACTGCTTCGGAGAAAAGCCGGAAGCCATGCAGCAGGCAGGGATTGCCTATGCCACGGATCAGATCATTGACCTGATTGCAAACGGGATCAGACACATCCATGTTTATTCCATGAACAAACCTGAAGTCGCAAGAGGCATACAGGCAAACTTGTCGGCGATATTGTAGGGACGGTTCTTTTGTCACGGCACATGTCCCACTGTCACGGTGTGAGTCCCACCGTCACGGCACATGTCCCACTGTCACAGTGTGTGTCCACTGTCACGAGGGTGTTCCATTATCATGAATTAATATATTAGGACGGTTTTATGTTCTGGTGAAGGTCTTTTGTTATGTCTATATGCGTGACAATGGGACACACACCGTGACAAAAGAACCGTCCCCACGAGGGAATATGTATCATCAGGATTTTTTTTTACGGGAGGTACACCGCTACCTTGGATATGGTAAGGTACAGCCGGATGAGACGGTGGAGCGTCTTATCGCGGAGTGTGCGGAAGAGGTAAAACAGAATATGTCACCCCGGCATGTACTTGCAAGGTTTCCCATGGAGATTACGAAGCAGGACGAGATCCTGACAGCGGGACTTACCATCAAAAGTCATGCTTTGGCAAAGAATTTACGGGGCTGCAGGGAAGTTATTTTTTTCGCAGCCACGCTGGGAAACGGCGTGGATATGTTAATCAACCGCTACGGGAAGATTGCGGTCAGCAGGGCAGCGGTCGTACAGGCTGTGGCAGCGGCCTTTATGGAAGAGTACTGTGACACGTGCCAGGAAGCTCAGAGGGAGCTGCTTCAAAAAGAAGGCCTGACACTCAGACCCCGTTTCAGCCCGGGCTTTGCAGATCTGCCGCTTTCCATACAAGTGGATTTTCTGCGGGTACTGGATGCGGGAAAAAAAGTGGGAATCTGTTTATCGGAAGGAAATATCATGCTGCCGGAAAAATCCGTAACAGCATTTATGGGCATCTGCAGAATGGAAGATAGGAGCATAAATGAATGAATATTAGAGAAGAACTTGGCAAACGAATACTGTTTTTTGACGGCGGCATGGGTTCCTTACTGCAGGAGCGCGGGTTAAAGCAGGGAGAACTGCCGGAAACCTGGAATGTGGCCCGTCCCACAGATGTGATAAAAATACATACGGAATACTTAAAAGCCGGTGCAGACATTATCCTGACCAATACGTTTGGCGCCAACCGGTTTAAATATGATAATTTGCGGGAAATTGTTACAGCAGGTGTCCGGAATGCAAAAAAAGCCGTACAGGATAGCGGTAAAAAAGCCTATGTGGCACTGGATATGGGCCCTACCGGCAAGCTCCTAAAACCTCTTGGCACACTGCCGTTTGAAGAAGCTGTGTCAGTCTTTGGTGAAGTGGCAAAAATTGGTGAAGAAGCCGGTGCGGATCTGATTCTGATAGAGACTATGAGTGATACCTATGAGTTGAAAGCGGCGGTACTGGCAGCAAAAGAAACGACGCATCTTCCCGTCATGGCTTCGGTGGTATTTGATGAGAAGCATAAGCTTTTAACGGGAGCTTCTCCGGAAAATGTGGTAGCACTGTTAGAGGGTTTAAGGGTGGATGCCCTTGGGATGAACTGCGGTCTGGGACCGAAACAGATGGCTCCTGTTTTTGCAGAACTGGCAAAATACGCTTCGGTTCCGCTCATTATCATGCCCAATGCAGGTATGCCGCGGGTAGAGAACGGAAGGACCGTTT
>JBJFCA010000058.1:0-4646 GCA_051888725.1 Lachnospiraceae bacterium | reverse complement strand
GATTTAAAATATTGCCAAAATGATGAAAAAATCATAAGCAGAAAGACCGGTGTATGAAATGAACTTAAAAAGAATGTTTAGCAAGGATGAGGTAAAGGGGACCAAAAACTATCTGAACAGCCAGAAAAAATATGAAATTCTGCGCACCGTAATTTATTTTATCCTGCCGCTTTCTTTATTTACAGCGGGATATCTGACAACGCATACCAGGAACAATCTGCTTACCCTGGTTGCAGTATTGGGGTGTCTTCCGGCATGTAAAAGTCTTGTGGAGATGATTATGCACTGCCGTTATCAGAGTCTTAAGGAAACGGACGCAGCTGAAATTGAGAAGCATACAAATGGACTTACATGCCTTTATGACTGTATTTTTACGTCCCGGGAAAAAACCTATCCGGTCGGGCATCTGACTGTCTGCGGCAATACCATAGTCGGGTATTTGTGCAGCAGCAAGGTTTCTGCAACAGATTGTGCCAAACATCTGGATACCTGTCTGAAAGCTGACCGTTATACGGATATCAGTATTAAACTGTTTACGGATTTGAAAAAATATACAGAGCGTCTGGAGCAGTTGCAAAAATTAAACTGTGAGGCGAAAAATACAGAGGGAATCTTAAATACCCTGAAAGCAATATCCCTGTAGTCGGTGCGGAAAGGTGTGTTGTATGCAAAGTCATCAAATCGGCGGTCAGGAGGCAGGACAGAGACTGGATAAATTTCTGCATAAGTATTTTCCAATGGCGGGATCTGCCTTTCTGTATAAAATGCTGCGTAAAAAGAATATTGTACTGAACCGGAAAAAAGCAGAAGGAAAGGAACTCTTACAGGAAGGAGACGTGATCTGCTTTTACTTTGCGGATGAAACATATGAAAAATTCCGTGGAAAACAGGACGCTTTCAGCCAATATAAGGAAGCCTTTCAACATCTTATGGGGATCACTGTCATTTATGAAGATGAGGATGTTCTGATCTTAAATAAACCGGCGGGAATACTTACGCAGAAAGCGGAAGAAAAGGACTGGTCGCTGAATGAATGGATGATTGGCTACCTGTTACAGCAGAAAAAAATCAATGAGGAAATCCTGAAGACGTTTAAGCCTTCCGTATTAAACAGGCTTGACAGAAATACCAGCGGTCTTGTGCTGTGCGGAATCTCCTTACGGGGAAGTCAGGCCATCAGCAAAATGATTCATGACAGAAGCGTACAAAAGTATTATGCAGCTGTCGTAACCGGGAGAATGGAAAAGGAAGGCGTGCTTGAAGGGGTATGGGAAAAAGATGAGAAAACCAACCGTGTAACGGTTTCGGAACACGGGATGGGAAAAAACATCTGCACCCGATACCGGCCGGTAAAGAAATCAGAATTTCATACATTGCTATCCATAGAGCTCATTACGGGGAAAACCCATCAGATCCGTGCGCATATGGCAAGTATCGGGCATCCGCTTGTGGGAGATCCCAAATATGGGGATCCTGTCATAAATGAGGAATATCGAAGAAAATACGGTATCCGTCATCAACTGTTACATGCAGCAAAAATTGTGTTTCCTAAGGAATCTTCACAGGATTTTTCGTTTTTAGGAAAATGTTTTGAAGCACCGCTGCCAAAAGAGTTTCATAAGCTTGGCTTCTGATTAAAAAAGGAAGTAGGTCGAAAAGAATGTCTACCTGGAATTCAAGGGGGCTTAGAGGTTCAACCCTGGAGGAACTGATCAACAGAACCAATGAAAAATATGCGGAGAGCAATCTTGCCCTTATTCAGAAAATACCGACGCCGATTACGCCGATTAAAATGGACAAAGAGCACAGACAGATTACCTTAGCCTATTTTGATAAGAAGAGTACGGTTGACTATATCGGTGTCGTGCAGGGAATCCCTGTCTGTTTTGATGCCAAGGAATGTGCTGTGGATACATTTTCCCTTCAGAATATACATGAGCATCAGGTAGAATTTATGGAGCGGTTCGAAAAACAGGGTGGAATTGCTTTCTTTCTGATTTATTATACAGCAAAGGAAATCTTTTATTATCTTCCCTATGAAATGCTTCGTTTTTTCTGGGACAGGGCAAAAGAGGGCGGAAGAAAGAGTTTTCGATATGAAGAATTAAATCCCGACTATATCATTCCATCCCAGAATGGTCTGTTTATTCCCTATCTTGAGATTTTGAAAAAAGATTTGGAGGATCGGGAATAAGCTTCTTGACAGGATGGCTGATTTTCTGTATACTACAGAAAGTTTCATATGCTAATATGCTAATTGGTTAGCACGTTAATGCAGTAAAGTAAAGGAGCAGATACATGAACCAGATCTTATTACATACACCGGATGGAGTCAGAGACATCTATGGCAGGGAATGCGCCAGAAAGCTTGAAATCGAAGCAAAGATCAGAGAAAAGCTGTTAGCTTTTGGTTATGAAGACATTGAGACACCCACATTTGAATATTTCGATGTTTTTTCCAATGAAATCGGTACGATTCCCTCAAGGGATCTTTATAAATTCTTTGACAAAGAAGGAGACACCCTGGTACTTCGACCTGACTTTACACCTTCCATTGCAAGATGTGCAGCTAAATATTTTATGGAAGATGCGATTCCTTTACGGTTTTGTTATTGCGGTAACACCTTCATTAATACATCAAGACTGCAGGGTAAGTTAAGAGAGGTTACCCAGCTTGGTGCAGAACTGATCGGAGATGATTCCGTTTACGCAGATGCGGAAATGATTAACATGGTAATCGAATCCCTGAAAAATACAGGCCTTACCAATTTTCAGGTCAGCATAGGGCAGGTGGAATTTTTCAAAGGTCTTTGCGAAGAAGCAGGACTTTCGGATGATGTGATTTATACATTACGGGAATATATTTCAGCCAAAAATCATTATGCAGCTGAAAATCTTCTGATTGAAGCGGGTGTCAGAGAAGAGCTTCGGGAGTTACTGCTTGAGACAACAAAAGGATTTGGCAATCTGAAAGCAATCCGGAGTGTGAAGGAAACGGTGTCTAATGAGCGGTCCGTAAAAGCTATCGCAAATCTGGAACAGCTTTATGAGGTTCTGTCTTTGTACGGTACGGAACAATATGTTTCCTTTGATCTTGGAATGTTAAGTAAATATCATTATTATACCGGTATTATTTTTAAGGTATATACCTATGGAATCGGTGATGCCATTGTGAAGGGCGGACGGTACGACACCCTGTTATCTTATTTTGGAAAAAAGGCACCCGCAGTAGGATTTGCGGCAGTTGTGGACGATATTCTGGAAGCCTTTTCCAGACAAAAAATAGAGATTCCGCTTCCTGACGGGAAGGAAGTTCTGTATTATTCGGAAGATAATTTTCCGGATGTCTTAAAGCAGGCGCAGGAGTTAAGAAGCAGAGGCGTTTTGGTGGAAATGCGCAGAAAGGACTAAAACAATGAGTACGGACAGATATTTGACGGTTGCGCTGGGCAAAGGCAGGCTGGCGAAAAAAGCCATGGAGCTATTTGAAGAAATCGGTATTACCTGTGAGGAAATGAAGGACAGCGATTCCCGAAAGCTTATTTTTGTAAATGAAGAATTGAAATTGAAATTTTTCCTGGCGAAGGGTCCCGATGTACCAACTTATGTGGAATACGGAGCGGCAGATTTCGGAATTGTAGGAAAAGATACGATTCTGGAAGAAAATAGAAGAGTTTATGAGGTGCTGGATCTTGGATTTGGCAAATGCAGAATGTGTGTATGCGGTCCGAAATCAGCAGAGGAATTATTAAAGCATCATGAACGAATCCGCGTAGCAAGTAAGTATCCGGAAATTGCAAAGGATTACTTTTATAATAAGAAGCATCAGACGGTAGACATTATCAAATTGAACGGTTCCGTGGAGCTGGGACCTCTGGTAGGACTTTCTGACGTGATCGTGGATATCGTGGAAACGGGTTCTACCCTCCATGAAAACGGCTTGGCGGTTTTGGAAGAAATCTGTCCGTTATCCGCTAGACTGATAGTAAACCAGGTCAGTATGCAGATGGAAAAGGAACGCATCGGGAAGATCATAACCGATCTGAAAGCTGCGTTAAGAAAGGACAGGGATTAATATGCGCATTGTAGAATTGACGGAGAGCACCAAAAAGAATATCTTAAAGGATTTGTTAAAAAGAAGTCCGGCAAGTTACGGAAGCTATGAAAAAACGGTTTCTGATATTATTGAAAATGTAAAAGAGAATGGAGATAAGGCAGTATTTGCTTATACAGAACAATTTGATCACTTTTTACTTACACCGGAAAATATCAGAGTGACAAAAGAAGAAATTGACGAAGCTTTCAGTCAGATACCGGAAGATCTGTTAGCTGTATACAGACATTCTGCAGCCAATATCCGTGCTTTTCATGAGAAACAGGTTCGTCAGAGCTTTATCGAGACAAAAGCAGACGGCAGTATTTTGGGACAGCGGATTACGCCGATTGAGAAAGCCGGCGTATATGTACCGGGA
Source organism: Lachnospiraceae bacterium (assembly GCA_051888725.1). Lineage (GTDB taxonomy): Bacteria > Bacillota > Clostridia > Lachnospirales > Lachnospiraceae > Acetatifactor. The sequence continues at coordinate 174 of JBJFCA010000058.1, read as the reverse complement.
GGAAAGGCCGCTTATCCCAGCAGCGTGCTGATGAATGTGATTCCGGCCAAGGTAGCCGGTGTTCCTAAGATTATAATGACCACACCCTGTAATAAGGAAGGCAGAGTAAATCCCACTACACTTGTAGCTGCACAGATCGCCGGTGTGGATGAAATCTATAAAGTAGGCGGTGCA
>JBJFCA010000057.1:0-4662 GCA_051888725.1 Lachnospiraceae bacterium | reverse complement strand
TCCATTCCTCCTCTTTATCCGTCCCCGGCACTAAAAAAGCCGCTCTATGAGAACTGACCTCTTTGTCCTCATACAAGCGGCTGTTACAAGCATCTTCATGCCCGGCACTTGATAGCTCTATTTATTTATATGCATTCATTATAATGAAGTTCTTCATTTTGTAAAGTTTTTCCCAAAATACCATATATTTTTTTGTTATCGGCATCAGTTACCATAAATTTTTTACCATATTCCCCTTTTCATACATCTCTTTTCTCCGGTATCGGGGCCAGTGTTTTTTTCACTTCCTTCAATACAAAGAAAGTTTTCGTACCGGAAACACCGTTAATGCCTTTTACGGTGCGGTGCAGATATTCCAGTGTCTTTGAGGAGCAGGTACTGATCTTCAACATAAAATCATAGTCCCCCGTCACATAATAACAATCCTCAATCTCTTCCAGACTTTTTATTTTCTCTATGAAATCATCATAGTATTTGGGATGCTCCAGGCTGACTTCCATCAGGGCACTGACATCATTGCCCAGCTTCTGCTGATTTAAAATCACCGTATACTGTTCAATAATTCCGCCTGCTTCCATCTTCCGGATACGCTCAATCACGGCTGCCACCGACAGGCTGACTTTTTTGCCAAGCTCTGTTGCCGACAATCTGGCATTATCCCGCAAACATTTCAAGATATTTCTATCCACCGAATCCATGATCTTACCCTCCTTTATTAAAGAAGCATAAACAGAAAAAAGATACCGCACCCGCGATATCTTTCCTCTTTGAAATCTGACTGTATCTTAGCATATTCCTTATTCCCTTGCAAGTAAAACATTTTGTCAAAACATTGTATAAATCCAGTATCCCAGTCCCAGTACCCAGCTGGTGAAAATGCCATAAAGGATCACAGGTCCGGCAATGGAAAAAATTTTACATCCCACGCCAAATACCCAGCCTTCCTTTTTAAACTCAATAGCCGGTGCCGCTACGGAATTGGCAAATCCGGTAATGGGGACCAGTGCACCGGCGCCGCCCCATTTCACAATGCAGGGATAAATGTTAAAGCCGGTAAGAAGCACACTGAGAAGAATCAGGGTCAGCGTACAGACGGTGGCTGCCACATCTTTCTCTACGCCCCAGATATTCGTACAATAGTTTGTGATTGCCTGTCCGATGAGACAGATTACGCCTCCCGTTACAAAAGCTTTTGCCATCTGGGTAAATAGGTTGTGTACCGGCGTCATGCCCTTTACATATTTCTCGTAGTGCTGCTTTTTTTCTTCCCCACTTAACTGCGTCACCTGTTTGTCCATGGAAGCCTCCGTTTCTTAAAACTTCTTTTTTCTTTCTTTACTATCTGCAGAAACAGTATTTTTTATACATCACACTTCATGAATCCGCAGGATAAAATACATCAGAGATCCTGTCACCTTTCCGGCTGCCATGGAAAGAATCGCCAGACCCAGACCGTGCCGGAAACCGATTCTCCTTGTAAAAATGGGAATGCTGTCCAGCATCTCTGCGATGGCAAGTGCAAGACAGCCGATAAACATGCCGGAAAACAGACCGATGATACCGGTGATCACATTCCCTGCATTCCGGATGAAAATATCAGATATTCCCAGTGAAAGGAGCTTCTCTCCCATATGCAGATAGCGTTCAAATACACTTCCGATACACCCCGCAATCGTACCAAGCACCACCATATCCTCGTACAAAAGCACATGATCCGCTGTGTGGGTACGGCCTGCGAACCGTGGTATAATTCCCACCGCAACAAACACCGTAAATACCCCGGCAGCTGCAAGCAGTCCAAAACTCAGACCGAAAATGCACAAAAAAATACTACCGCACATCTATTGTCTGCCCCTCCCTGTCTGCAGTATCCACAATCGTTGTATTCACATCTTTTTCATATTTCCGCATCTCCACTTCTATCGGCGTGGGATCTCTGGTAATCCTCCTCGGTCCTACGTGATTAAAGAACAGAATGATGCCCAATGCCAGACCGATGGAATAGGATATTTCCAGTACGGACACCCCTTCGGCTTCCGTTCCCATCACAATACGGTGAATCCGGGCAAAAACATCCGCAATACCAATATCGTTGTGATACGCCATAATGGTAAATGCCGTGCCAAAAAAACTGATTGCACAGACCAGCACTATTTTCAAATACTCTTTTCCCTTTTTCAATCGTGCGGTTTTTACCCGCTCTGCCACCACATCCGTCTCACCCACACTCTCAACCGTAACCTGGGGACATATCTCTTCAATCATCTCCGTAATCTTTAAGATACTGATGACACATCTGCTGCCCTGCCCCTCGGAAAACTGACAGAGTTTCAGTTTCTTAACCTTGTCTGAGACCGTCCTGTCTGCACAATAAATACTTCCCACATCCTTCAGGTAAACGGTATCCTCCATCACCTCAATATTCTGACAAAGCTTCACATAACAGACTGTTCCTGCCATACCGTTTTCCTTCCTGATAATTCCTGATTCAAAAGCTTCCGGCAGTTTTCCCGGTCTATCTTCCATGCCGGATTACAACGCCGAAAAAAAAGCATCTATGATCATTTTGACCATAAATGCTTTTTCATATTCAAAAACAGAAAACATCCTGACTCCATCAGGATAAAACCGACAAGCGTACCAAGTGAGTTCATCACCACATCATCCAGCTGGCAAAAGCCGCGCCCGGTCCTTAACTGCAGGTATTCAATGAAAATACTGCAAAGACAGCCTGCCGGAACCGTATATCCCCTTTTGCCTTTGGGCAGCCAGACGGGAAACAGCATACCAAACGGTATAAACAACAGAATGTTTTCAATCACAAAAGAATGCGCACGTGCCGTAACCCCCCAGGTTCCGAGAAAAGTAAGATCCACTCCCTGTCTGGAACCGGTCTCTCTGGAAAAAAACACAATCATCACAAGCATAACCGCATAAATGACAAACAAGGTACGCAGGAATAAATGTTGAAAACCGTGATTACAGTGTCTCCCGAAACGCCTGAAAAGAACATACACAAGGACGTAAACAGCACCTGCTGCCAATGCCTGCGGCAGATAGATGCATACATTTTTCATATCCTGTATCATAAATGAAATAAGTGTATCCATAAAATACTCCGGAAAGTTTTCTACGTCAGTGGGAAATCGTACTTAATCTTATCATGCACACTGATTTCCCTGCCGGTCTGCACTTCTATGAGCTGAAGCTCCGTCTCTGCAATCACAGTGTGTTTACAACCTGCAGGCATGGTAACCACAACTCCTTCGGTTGCCGGTTGTTCTATTCCATCCAGGATCATGCGGCCTTTTCCATGAATCACCATCCATACTTCATCCCGGTATTCATGACTGTGGTAGTTCATGCTGTGTCCCGGATTTAAGGTAACCTTAATGGTAAGACTTTCTTTCCCCACATCCAGTATCCGGAAGCTGCCCCAGGATTTGTCGGCAAACATCACACGGTGATCCATTTTCTCCACAAAAGGCTTGATATAACTGGACTGCTCTTTGTCCGATACCAGAATGCCTTCGGGGCTTGCGGAAACAACTGCGTTTTTTAACCCCATGCAGAGAATCGGCACATTCAATTCATTTACCACATGAACGTTTTCACAGTTTTCGTTAAAGTGCGCCTCCCCAACAGCCCGGCTGTCCATGGCCTCAGTCAACGTGTTCCAGGTACCAAGATCCTTCCATGTACCGGCAAATCTGACCACCTCGATATCCGGCTCATGCTCCACCACCGCATAGTCAAAACTGATTTTCGGAAGCGTATCATACTTAGCAAACAGGTCTTCATAATCCGTAAAGGAAATCAGTTCATGGGCACGTTTCAGCACAAACCCGAGTTTCATGGCAAAAACACCGCCATTCCAGAGTGCCCCTCTGGCAATATATTCTTTTGCCTTTTCCAATGAAGGTTTTTCCTGAAACATGGAAACCCTGCTTAATTTTTCCTGGGACACCGGAATAATATATCCGTACTTTTCACTGGGATAAGTAGGCTCCATGCCCATCAGTACCAGATTCGCACTTCCCTTAGCCGCAAGCTCTCCCAGCTTCTCCAAAGCCTCAAAATAGGCATTTTCCACATAAGGATCCACCGGACAGATGACGATGGATTCGTCTTCCGGCAGCCCTTTTACGTCCTTTAAATAGGCCGCAGCCAGTGCAATGGCAGGAAATGTATCCCTTCTGCACGGTTCCACACTGATCCCGACATTTTCTCCCAGCTGGTTATGAATGGCGGAAACCTGTGACTTGGAGGTTGCAATCGTGACCGTCGCTGAAGGATCTACTTCCAGAATCTGACGGTAGACACGCTGTACCATGGATTCCGCTTCTCCATTCTCATTATGAAAAATTTTAATAAACTGTTTGGAGCGAATATCGTTGGACAGCGGCCAAAGGCGCTGTCCGGATCCTCCCGACAATAATACAATATTCATGTTGCACCCCTGTATCTGTCTTTTTTTATCTTTCCGCACGCATGGGATTGTTTAAGAAATCCTCATAAGCAAGGCGGATACCGTCTTCAAGCTCCGTTTTATAGGTCCAGCCAAGAGCAGCCGCCTTTGAAACATCCAAAAGCTTACGGGGGGTACCATTGGGCTTTGAGGTATCCCACTTAATCTGTCCGGTGTAACCCACTACCTGCGCC
>JBJFCA010000056.1:0-21708 GCA_051888725.1 Lachnospiraceae bacterium | reverse complement strand
ATGGCAATTATCTATCAGGAAGAAAGTAAGAGTTTTCTGTTACAGACACCCCGGACATCTTATGTGATCGGTATCGTGGATGCGGAGCAGTTTGTAGGACATGCATATTATGGGAAAAAGCTGACAGAGGATGATGTCACATATCTTCTGCGTACCGGTGAAGCCCCCTATACACCGGATCGCAACAGCAGAGACAGGCTTTCCTTTTTAGACTGTTTTCCGCAGGAATATCCCACCGAAGGAATCGGGGATTACAGGGAAAGCGCCATTGTGGCGGAAAGTGCAGGCGGACACAGGGCACTTCAGCTTAATTTTACGGATTACAGAATCTATAAAGGAAAAGAGAAATTAGAGGGCCTGCCTGCCACCTGGGGAAACGGGCAGGACACGGAAACCCTTGTCCTTACCCTGGAAGATTCCGTGCTGCATGTAAAGGCTTTTCTTTCCTACAGCATATTTGATGGCATTGATGCAGTTGTAAGAAGTGTACGGGTTGTGAACGAAGGCAGCGAAGAAGTCTTCTTAAAAAGAGTCATGTCTGCGTCCATAGACATGGATGACACCGGTCTGGACAAGATCATCCTGCACGGATCCTGGGCAAGAGAACGGTATATTGACAGAACCCCGGTAAATTACGGCGTACAGAGCACAGCTTCCTTAAGAGGTGAAAGCGGTCATCAGCAGCAGCCTTTTATGGCGTTGCTTTCCCACAGCACCACACAGGATACGGGCGACATTATCGGGATGCATTTGATTTATTCCGGTAACTGTATGACTCTTGCGGATAAGGGACAGTTTGACAATATCCGTCTGATGACCGGTATTAACCCGGAAGGTTTTTCCTGGAAGCTGTGTCCGGGCGAGGCATTTCAGGCGCCGGAAGCGGTTCTGGTTTATTCAGATGAAGGAATCGGCGGCATGAGCCGTACCTTCCATGACCTGTACAGACAGCATCTGATCCGCGGGGAATACAGAGACAAAAAGCGTCCCATCCTGATCAATAACTGGGAGGCAACGTATTTTGATTTTACCACGGAGAAGCTCCTTGCGATTGCCAGAGAAGCGGCGAAGGACGGCATTGAGATGCTGGTCATGGATGACGGCTGGTTTGGCAACCGCTGTGATGACAACCGGGCACTGGGTGACTGGTTTGTCAATGAAGAGAAGCTGAAAGGCGGTCTTAAATATCTGGTAGATGAGGTCAATAAAATAGGACTGAAGTTCGGTATCTGGTTTGAACCGGAAATGATCAGCCCAGATTCCGATCTTTACCGTGCCCATCCCGACTGGGCAATAGCCATTCCGGGCAGGACACCGGGACTTGCCCGCAACCAGTATGTGCTGGATATTTCCCGCAGAGAGATTCAGGATTATGTCTTTGAGAGACTGTCCGCCATCCTGCACAGTGCCAATATTGAATATGTGAAATGGGATATGAACCGTCCGCTCTGCGATATGGGCAGCGCTTCCCTTCCCGCAGACAGACAGGGAGAATTATTCCACAGATATGTCCTTGGCATGTACAGCTTACAGGAAAGACTCATTACAGAGTTCCCCCACCTGCTTTTAGAGAACTGCTCCGGCGGGGGTGCCCGTTTTGATGCCGGCATGCTGTATTACAGCCCGCAGATCTGGTGCTCGGATGATACGGATGCCATTGAGAGGCTGACCATTCAGGAGGGTACGGCACTGCTTTATCCGCTTTCTGCCATGGGCGCCCATGTCAGTGACTGCCCGAACCACACCGTCGGACGTACCACGCCTTTTGAGACCAGAGGCTATGTTGCCCTTGCCGGTACATTTGGCTACGAACTGGATATTACAAAGATTCCTGAAGAAGACAGAAAGATGATACCGGAGCAGGTTAAAATGTATCATAAATACAATGACCTGGTACGTACCGGAGATTACTACAGGATTGCCTCCTACCGGGAAAACAGAATGTATGACTGCTACATGGTGGTTTCCAAGGATAAAAAAGAGGCGCTGTGCACCTATATTCAGGTTATGGGCAGACCTAATTCCCATTCCAGAAGGATCCTCTTAAAGGGGCTTGATCCCGATAAGGTATATCGTCTGGAAGGAGAGACGCGCACCTATACCGGCAGGACTCTGATGCAGGCCGGGATTCTCGTAGAGAATTTCTGGGGAGATTATAAAGGCAGGCTGTATCATTTTACGGAAGCCTAGCGCAAAAATTGAAGATGGATTTTTCTGTCCGGTCAGTATATAATGGGCATATCAAAAAGAAAGGTGCGGATAGTAATATGGAAAATGCAAAAGAGATTCTTTTCTTACAGCCCTGTATGAAGGATGTGGTATGGGGCGGCAAAAAGCTGCGTGATGAATTCGGTTATGCAGGTGCCGGAGATTCTACCGGAGAGTGCTGGGGCATCAGCGCACATCCAAACGGAGATGACACGGTCATAGGCGGTACCTATGACGGCTGTAAGCTTTCAGTACTCTATAAAGAACACAGGGAGCTGTTTGGCAATATTGAAGCGGAGGAATTTCCGCTGCTTGTAAAAATTATCGATGCCAGTGCTGACTTAAGTATTCAGGTACATCCGGATGACGCCTATGCAAGAGAGGTGGAGCATTGTCCTTTCGGAAAAACAGAATGCTGGTATGTAATGGACTGTCCGGAAAACGCAAGCCTTGTGATCGGTCACCATGCAAAGACCAGACAGGAACTGGCAGATATGATTCACGAGGGCAGGTATGAAGAACTGATTCGTCAGGTTCCCGTGAAAAAGGGTGATATTATCCAGATTGTACCCGGCACCGTACATGCCATCAAGGGCGGCTTTACCATTTTAGAGACCCAGCAGAGCAGTGACATCACCTATCGTGTGTATGATTACGGCAGACTGGTGAACGGAAAAGAGAGACCGTTACATGTGCAGCAGAGTATCGATGTAATCACGGTTCCCGATACTTCTGCCGAAAAGGCGGTCCGCCATACGGATGGTATGCCTGCGGATACACTGAATGAGCTGATTGTCTGTGAGTTTTATAAGGTCTATAAGCTGAAGGTGACAGACCGTGTCACCGTTCCCATGCAGGGACCCTTTATGCTGGGCAGCGTACTGGACGGAGAAGGCAGTATAGATGGAACACCGCTTAAGAAGGGGGATCATTTTATTCTTCCTTCCGGTTACGGGCAGGCAGTGTTTGCCGGTTCCATGGAACTGATTCTTTCTACGGTAAATGAAACCGGAAAGGATGAAAAATAATGGAATATACATTGGAAAATGAGGAAGTTGTCATTCGTGTAGACAATCACGGCGCTGAACTGAAATCCCTTCAGGATAAAAAGACGGGCAGGGAATACATGTGGTGCGGCGACGGTGCATACTGGGGAAGGGTTTCTCCGGTATTGTTTCCCATTGTGGGAGCGGTAAAGGACAATTCCTACCGCTACGGGGGTCAGACCTACCATATGTCCCAGCATGGCTTTGCCAGGGATATGGACTTTACCCTGATTGGGAAAAATAAGGAAGAACTCTGGTTTGGCTTAAAGGAAAATGAAGAGACTTATGAAAAATATCCGTTTGCGTTTTGCCTGGAAATCGGTTACCGCCTGACAGGACGAAACGTAAAGGTGATGTGGCGTGTCAGCAATCCTGCCGGGGAGCCGCTGTATTTTTCCATAGGCGGACATCCTGCGTTTGCCTGTGAAAAGAGAGATCCTGAAAAAACCACCTGTTATCTTAAATTTGACGGTGCAAAAGAGCTTGCCGCAAGAAAACTCTCAGGCGGGCTGGCATCCGGTGTAACAGAACAGATCGTTTTGGAGGAGGGAGGCTATCTTCCCGTGACGGAGGAACTGTTTGCAGGGGATGCCCTGATTATGGAGGAACACCAGACGGGAAGGGTATCCCTGTGTGATGCAAAGAAGCAGCCTTACCTGACGGTAAGCTTCGATGCCCCTTTGTTCGGCATCTGGTCACCGGTGGGGAAAAATGCTCCCTTTATCTGCATCGAGCCCTGGTACGGACGGTGTGATGCCACTGATTTTACCGGCACACTGCAGGAAAGAGAGTATGGCAGCGAGCTGACGGAAGGCTCGTTATTTGAAGCCGCTTATACAATATCCTTTTAAACAGCAGCGATTTTTATAAAATGACAGAATCCGGAAACATCATCTTAAAAAAATTTAAGAAATGTTTTCGGATTTTTTTACATTTCATACATGACCTGCACACAGAAATAGAGTATACTGTTGGCTGAGAGGTTGGGGAAGGATACTGAAAGGGAAAGCAAAAACATGACAAATGAACAATATTACGATTTGATCCGTCCTTACAGTGATGCACTGAATCTGATGAAGACCAGACTGGAGATTCTCAATCATAATATTTATGACCGCAATCACAGTGATGAGAACCAGCCTGTGCATCATATGCAGTACCGGATCAAAGAGAAAAAGAGTATGGAAGAGAAGCTGGAGCGGCTGGGGGTCACAGACAGTGTGATGAATGCCAAGGATTATCTGATGGATATCAGTGGTATCCGGGTCATCTGCTATTTCCAGTCAGAGGTCTACGAGATGGTGGAAGCCTTAAAAAGGCAGGAGGATCTGATTGTAATCAAGGAGAAGGATTACATAAAGCGCCCAAAGGAAAACGGTTACAGGAGTTATCACATTACCTTTGGGGTACCGTTGCATACCATGGATGCCATGGAGTACTATCCGGTGGAGGTACAGTTCCGTACGCTTTCCATGGATTTCTGGTCCAGTATGGAACACAGAATCTGCTATAAAAAAGACAGAAAAAATGCGGCAGAGCTGAAAAAACAGCTGCATGCACTTTCAGATTCCCTAAACTTAATTGAGACGGAACTGAAGGATTACATAGTCAAAGATGGAACACAGTAAGATGATTGAGGGATTTACCATAAAAGAGGGGGTTCTGTTTCGTTACTTAATCAGGAGGCAGGATTTCGGAAAGGAATCGGCGTGACGGAAGGCAGATTTGAAAAATGTATCCGTGCCATGAACCGGGGTGACCGGGATGGCCTTAAGGAAATTTACGAGGAATATCTTACCTATATTTACGGCATCGTAAGATCCGTGCTGCAGGACCGGGAAGAGGCGGAAGACGTGACCAGCGAGTTCTTTATCAGACTGTGGGAAAAATCTTCTTCTTACCGGCATGGAAACGGGCATAAGGGCTGGATGGCCACCATTGCCAGAAATCTTGCCGTAGACTCCCTGCGTAAGCGGCGCCGGGAAGAGGTGGTGGATTTCGAAGAAAGTCCGGGGGAGGACTGTACGCAGAAACAGGCAGTCCTGGCAGCAGCCGCTTTGTGTGACAAAACGGATGTGGAAGAGGAAGTAATCGGAGAGTTTACCGTGAAAGAGGCTTTTTCTAAGCTGAAGGAAGCCGAGCGGGAAGTGGTACATTTAAAAATCATGGGAGACATGACGTTCCAGGAAATTTCAGAACTGTTACAGATTCCCATGGGGACGGTTACCTGGCGGTACCGGGAGGCAATCAAAAAATTAAGGAGGTATGGGTATGAAGGATCTGAAGACGGAATATAAAAAAGCATGCAGCGAAGAAACTCCGGATTTGTGGAACCGGATTTCCGAGAATCTTGTACCCAAACCTGTCAGTACAAAAAAAACGCGGATAAGCAAAAGATGGCTGCGGTACGCCACGCCCATTGCAGCGGCGGCGGTAGTGATGCTTGTATTACCGGCAGTGTATCTGTTTCGGCAAAACGGAACAAAAAATGCAGGGTTCGCCGATTCCGTTAACTTCCAGGCTTCCGGCACACAGCAGGAGATGGAGGAAGAGATGGTAGCGGCGCAGGATTCTGCACCTGCAGAAATGATGCAGGAGGCAGCATGCATTACACAGGATAAAGACAACGAAGCTTTGGAAAATGACTGCGAGCCTGTTGCGGAAGAAATAAGGCTCTTGACAGTGGATGAGGTTCTGGCATATGATGAAGCGTACCTGCTCACCGCACACGATGGTGAGGGTGTCATATATTCGGCTGTTCTTATGAAAGAAACAGCAGACGTATTGTCCATTTCCTTAAAAGAGGGCGAAACCTATGAGATGACGTTAACTGCATACCCGGACGGTGAGCGGGCAGAAACGCAGGTCACGGACATCAGGCCCGTGACGAAAGAGTGAGGAATAAAGAGGGCATGGATGCATGCTTACGAAAGCGCAGGCATCTGTGAATGGGGACCAGGATGAATGTAAAAAAATTACTCAGCGTGCTGCTGTTTCTTGGTATTATGGCAGCTACTTTTTTTGTGGTATTAAAGAATCAGGATTTATCCGAAGTTCTTCATACAGTAGCAGGCATGAACAAACTGTATCTGGCGCTGGCTGTCTGTATGGCTGTTTTCTTCGTAGCGGCGGAAGGTCTTTTATTCTTCCATATGTTCCGCTCCCTTGGGGAAAAAGCCGGCTTTCTGCAGTGTATCAAATATGCTTTTGTGGGGTTTTTTTATTCGGGAATTACCCCTTCTGCTTCCGGCGGACAGCCCATGCAGCTTTATTATATGAATAAGGATGGCCACTCCTTTGTACACAGTACCATTGCCCTCGTCTGTGCCGCCATGGCCTACAAGCTGGTGCTGGTACTCATGGGAATCGGGATTGCCGTCTTCTGGTGGCAGGGATTAAGGGAGAATATGGGCCGTTTTGTACCATTATTTTTCCTGGGTCTTTTTTTGAATGCGGTTCTGGTAGGAACGTTACTGCTTTTACTGGGATTTGGTGCCAGAATTGAAAAGATTCTTCTGATTCCGGAGAAATTTCTTGTAAAAATCCATCTTTTAAAGGAATCGGAAAAGAGACGGGAAAGACTGCACGAAATGGTGCTGCAGTATGCGGATACGGTAGTTTTTTTAAGGACACATATAAAGGTCATTGCCTATATTCTTGCCGTTACATTCCTGCAGCGGTGCTGTGTATTCGGTCTGACATACTTTGTCTACAGGGGGATGGGACTGTCCGGTACCGGTGCGATTCCCATCATGGCTCTGCAGGCAGTTGTATATATTACGGTAGATATGCTGCCGCTGCCGGGCTCCCAGGGTGTTACGGAGCTGGTGTATGCGGCAATCTTCGGCAAAATCTTCATAGGCGGGACACTGACCATATCCATGTGTGTCACAAGAAGTATTAATTATTACCTGCCGTTAATGATCAGTGCGTTTGTGGCAGGGTACTGTTCTCTGAAGAAGAAAAAAGAAAAGATACAAACTTAACGGAAGCGTCCATGCGCTCCGTATTTCTTACAATTCCGAGATAGATAGGACCTTTTGAGGCATCATAGCCATAGGCTTCCATCAGCTTCGTACAGCCGCTGATATCAATGCCCACAGGATAGGGTTGTTCCATGCTTTCGGGATCATTGCCGGCAGGAAAGACCATATCATCCGTAGAGATATTATTGTCCTGACGGTTATGATATTCTTCTTCCACGGGGCAGTCCACATAGAAAAATTTGTCGGAAAGGCTGCTTTGCAGGGAAGCATCAAGGCAGGTGGTCAGATCGGCAAATGTACTGTCATAGGCATAGGAAATAAAATTGTCTTCATCCATAAGACAGATATCCAACTCTCCGACCGCAATATTTAAGGTAATGTACTGGTTGGCTTCATAGGCTTCCTGCACATTTCCTCCCGTCATGTAAAGACCGGGTTTGATGAAAGCTTCATTTTTGGCAGGATTTAATTGCAGATAAGTAGTAAAATCCGTAAGCAATTCCTCTGCCTTTTCTTCTCCGTTCAACAGATTGCTGTTTAGTGCAATACCGGACAGGATGGTTTCTTTTTCTATCAGATGTCCGTACAGGAAAGTGGCTGCAAAAAAGATCAGAACGACTCCGCCGATGACATACCATTTGTAATAGTACCAGAAATATTCCCACTTCTTCTTAAAGCTTTTCTGCCTCATGGCTTCCCGTTCTTCTTTAAATTCATCCATAACCGGCATAAAGAAAATCATCCCTTTCAGGTAAAACATTTTTCTCCTATGATACTGTTCAACTTCAAAACTGTCAACTTAAAAAACGATGAACAAACGATAAACAAAGTAATAAAAACTTGCTTTCTTTTTTTAATTGTAATATCATAGTTTCAATGATCTGATACAGAGAATAACTGGAAAGTTGAGGTAGGCTAATGAGTGAAGTTTATGTGGAACATCTTGTAAAAAAAGAAAAATCTTCCGGGTGGAAGTTTATAAAAATTCTGCTGATCATGCTGACAGTAGTGTTCGGCCTGATGGGACTGATGATGATGTTTTACGGCATCCCGCTTGTGATTGCGGTTGCCACCGGCGTAGGAGCATATTTTGCCGGCTTGTTCGCAGACGTTGAGTACGAATATCTGTACCTGGATAAGGAACTTACCGTGGACAAGATTTTTGGCAAAACCAGGAGAAAAAGAGCAGAGGTTTTTGAAATGGAGAGAATGGAGGTGTTTGCACCCTTTCATTCTTACCATCTGGATGCATACAAAAACAGAAATGCAAAGGAAACGGATTACAGTATCGGCATAGAACAAAAACCCGATTTGCGTTATGTGATGTACTATGAAGGCAATCGCAGAATCGTGTTCAGTCCCAACGAAGAAATGGTGAAAGCACTGAAAAATACTTCTCCCAGAAAAGTCTTTACGGATTGATTTTTCCTATTGACATTAAAAGGACAGTTTGCTAAACTCATTCACAATAAAAAGAACATATAGAAAATGCATAAGGAGGAAAGAATGGGAAAGATTATTGGTGAAGGCATTACCTTTGATGACGTACTCCTTGTTCCCGGGTATTCACAGGTAATTCCCAATCAGGTGGATCTGACAACATGGCTGACAAAAAAAATCAAGCTGAACATTCCGATGATGAGTGCCGGCATGGATACGGTTACGGAACACCGTATGGCGATTGCAATGGCAAGACAGGGCGGCATCGGTATCATTCACAAGAACATGTCCATTGAAGCGCAGGCAGAAGAGGTAGATAAGGTGAAACGTTCCGAAAACGGCGTTATTACCGATCCGTTCTCTCTTTCTCCGGAGCATACTCTGGCAGATGCGGATGCACTGATGGCAAAGTTTCGGATTTCCGGCGTTCCGATTACGGAAGGACGGAAGCTGGTAGGTATCATTACCAACCGTGATCTAAAGTTTGAAACGGATTTTACCAAAAAGATTAAAGAATCCATGACCAGCGAAGGTCTGATTACCGCTCCCGAAGGCATTACCCTGGAAGAGGCAAAAGAGATTCTGGCAAAGGCAAGAAAAGAAAAGCTTCCCATTGTGGATGCAGACTATAATCTGAAAGGTCTGATCACAATCAAGGATATTGAGAAGACCATTAAATATCCTCTGGCAGCCAAGGATGCACAGGGCAGACTGCTCTGCGGTGCAGGTGTAGGTATTACGGCGAATGTTCTGGAAAGAGTAGCAGCACTGGTGGATGCCAAGGTAGACGTGGTAGTGCTCGACTCCGCACACGGCCATTCCGAAAACGTACTTCGCTGCCTGCGCATGATTAAGGAAAAATATCCCGATCTGCAGGTAATTGCAGGTAACGTGGCCACAGGAGAAGGAACCAGAGCGCTGATTGAAGCGGGAGCAGATGCCGTAAAGGTTGGTATCGGACCCGGCTCCATTTGTACAACCCGTATCGTAGCCGGTATCGGTGTACCGCAGATTTCCGCTATTATGGATGCTTATGAAGTTGCAAAGGAATATGGGATTCCCATTATTGCCGACGGCGGTATCAAATATTCCGGAGACATGACAAAAGCGATTGCCGCAGGCGGAAATGTATGTATGATGGGTTCCATCTTCGCAGGCTGTGATGAAAGCCCCGGAGACTTTGAACTGTATCAGGGCAGAAAATATAAGGTTTATCGTGGCATGGGCTCTATTGCAGCCATGGAAAACGGCAGTAAAGACCGTTATTTCCAGTCCGATGCAAAGAAGCTGGTTCCCGAAGGCGTAGAAGGACGTGTCGCTTATAAGGGTACGGTAGAAGACACGGTATTCCAGCTCATGGGCGGTCTTCGTTCCGGTATGGGTTACTGTGGTACCCAGAGCATTGAAGAATTAAAGACCAACGGCAGATTTGTAAAGATCTCCGCTGCATCCTTAAAGGAAAGCCATCCTCATGATATCCATATCACGAAGGAAGCTCCCAACTACAGCACGGACGAATGAGAAACAACGTATAAAAAACATATAAAAAACTAAGAAAGCAGCATACTGTCGGTATGCTGCTTTTTTCATACAGATCTCTACGGTTATAAGATTCCTTACTCTCAGCAGAAGCCTTCCTGTAATAGGTCACCGCCGCATATCCTTATGATCTGCCCATCTTCTGTTTCTGCCTGCAGGGAAAAATCATCACAGACAGAAACTGCCCGTCCACGCAAATCGCCGTCCGGTCTGCGCAAGAGGATGTTTCTGCCGGGTGTGATATTGTATTTCCGGTACAGGGAAAGGCAGGAGGGAATATTCTTCGGAAATTCGTCAAATATCTGATTACATTCCCGGATGAGCGCTGCGGCAAGTCCGGCACGTGACTGCTTTTTCCCGGACTGTAAAAACAGGGAAGAAGCTTTGCAGGAAAGTGTTTCGTCAAAATCCGAAGCTTCCTGATTGACGTTGATTCCGATTCCGATAATGACATATTCCACCCTTCCGCTTTCACTCTCCACAGACATCTCGGTGAGAATACCGCTGATTTTCCTGCCGCCGGCTATCAGATCATTCAGCCACTTGATCTGCGTTTCAAGACCGCAGGATTCCAAAATGGCATTGCGGACCGCTACGGCAGTACAGGCTGTTAAGGACAGACTGTCGGAAAGCTGCATGCCCGTCCCGTTCCCGTAAAGCCGGTCGGGATAGAGCAGAATGGAGAGATAAAGCCCCTTGTTTTTGGGAGAGCAGAAAGAACGCCCGCCCCGGCCTTTGCCGGCGGTCTGTTCGTTGGCGATCACGACAGTTCTGTCTGCGGCACCGTTTAGTGCCAGAGATTTTAAATAGCGGTTGGTGGAGTCCACCGTGTCAAGGCAGATGAGCCGGGAATGATTGTCCTTCGGAAGACATCCCATGATCTCACCGGGATTAAGAAGATCAGGTGCATTGGTAAGCAGGTATCCTTTGTTGGTAGAAGAAGCAATCTCATATCCTTCCTCCCGTAATGACTTGACGGCGGCACTGACAGCCATTCTGCTGACGCCGATCATGGCACTGATTTTTTCTCCTGAAACGTATTCCGTATGATTTTTTAATATTGCAAGTACATTGTCCTTTGTCATACAGCAGCTCCTGTTTTGTGCGTTGTTACGTTATCATATCTATCATAGCAGATTTATTGCCGGCGCGCTACAGAAAAGAAGCAATTGTAAAGGTATAATATTTTAAACTTGACAATCAAAAGAACATCCGTATAATTGTAAATGCATAAAATATTACATTTACAATAGACGAGGAGGACTTCCCATGGAAGAACAAATGAAAACGAAAACAAAATTTACGATACTGGATCTGACGCAGATCGCATTTTTTACGGCACTGATGGCAGTCTGCGCATGGATCGTGGTACCGGTTCCCAATATTCCTTTTACCCTGCAGGTATTTGCTGTTTTTGCCGCACTGTGTACCCTGGGCGGGAAAAAAGGCACCATCAGCATTGTAATCTATGTACTGTTAGGTGCACTGGGCGCACCGGTGTTTGCCGGATTTAAAGGAGGCTTCGGCGCACTGCTTGGCACCACGGGCGGTTATATTGCGGGATTTATATTTTCAGGACTTATCTTCTGGCTGGTAACGGCACTGATCAAAAAGAGAAACTTTGGAGTGCTTCTCCTTGCCTGCGTACTGGGACTTCTGGCCTGCTATATTTTTGGTACGGCGTGGTTTATGGTTGTTTATATGCAAAAGACCGGGCCCGTGGGTATTCTGACAGCCCTGACGTGGTGCGTCATCCCGTACATCATTCCGGATCTTGTGAAAATACTCCTGGCCATCAGCGTGTCCAAAGCAGTGAGAAGAGTCATGAAAAAGTAACCTTAAAACGTCAAAATCTGTCATTGCCTGTTGCGGGGACAGCCCGGATTATGTTACACTGATAATCAGGGGGTAAGTACAATGAAGGAACATGACGACTGGAATTGGAAGATTACTTACAAAAGTCTGATCAATGAAAAAGAATTATTGTCCCTGCAGAAGCATTTCTGCAGCGCCTCCGGTCTGTGCGCCTATTGTGTGGATGCATACGGAAATCCGCGCACGGATATTACCGGCAATACAGAAGATATTGCACTGATCAGTAAGCATATCAGCGATAAACAGATTGCGGACGCTCTGGAGCGAGTGAAGGAAGGCTCCATTGAAGAGCTTATCGTGGAGGATGCGGATGCCGTGAATTTACGGTATGCCGTGTTGTCTGTGAGAGTAAACGGGCGGGTTATGATCAACTGGGTACTTTTTGGTTTTCTTGATGATGTCTCTTCTGACGGCCCGATGGTTACCGGTTATCATAATGCTCTTTCCGAGATGAGCTTTTACCGGGATGTGGATCTTTTGATGGTCACCACAAAGCTTTTGTTTGAAAGCAAATGGGCAGCACAGGAGAGCCATCAGAATAACAGGCAGGAGGATACGCCTTACAGTGAGAATAAGGCCGCAACCATGTCCTCTCTGATCGGTCTGCTTAACAGTGAAGAAACCGTTGAAACCGTTATGGTCAGGTTTTTAAAGATTCTGGTGGAGGAGTTTCATTTTACGGGCGGCTATGTCACCCATTTGGACCCGAAAGAGCATACTGCTGACATTCTGGCCCAGTATCACAACACAGGGATTGCTTCTCCGTTTGATAAAACAAGAGGTCTTAAAGCAGACGAAATCCTCTTTACAAAGGAACCCGTTTTCATGGATTCAGAGTCCATCGGAAAAAGTCCTGCCGCAGCACGTTGGTATGAAAGCGGCGTACGGGCATTTCTTTTGTATCCGCTTTTGACAGGCGAAGAAAGCAGTATGTGCATTTCCCTGTGCCAGATAAAAGAGGAAAGGGTTTTTACACGGGAAGAGATTCATTTTGTAAATGACGCCGTGAAGATTCTTAAGAATATTTTGAGCAGACGGATTCAGAATAATTCTCTTTCCTGTTCCTACGCATCGCTGGAATCTGTTTTGGACAGCTTTAAATGCTGTATATACATAAAAGACCGGGAGAATGAAAAAGTACTCTTTGTCAATAAACAGCTGCAGGCTGCTTTCCCGGACAAGTTATCGGACGGTTCTTTTGAGGAACTTTTGGAAAGGAAGGCACCGTTTCTGTATGAGGCACCGTCACAGACATCTGCAGATGGTATAAAGAGCATCTGGTACGATATGAGCCGTTCGGATATTGTCTGGGTGGACGGCAGAAGGGTAAGCCTGTATGCCCTGTATGATATTACGGACAGGAAGTCCTATCAAAAGAAAGCAGAGCAGCAGACGTATACCGATTCCCTGACAGGCCTCTACAACAGATTATGCTGTGAAAGGGATCTTGCCATTTATGCGGATGATGCGGAACGAAACGGGCAGCAGGGTGCATTACTGTATCTGGATCTGGACGATTTTAAGCATATCAATGACGGACTGGGACATCAGTACGGGGATATTCTCTTAAAGAAAATCTCTGCAGCCCTTACCGGTGTTCGCAGAATTGACCGGAACTGTTACCGGGTAGGCGGAGATGAATTTATTATGATCGTGCCGCCCGCTGAATACAATAAGTTAGAATGGATTCTTACGGACATTCAGAATATTTTTAAGAAGCCGTGGAATCTTAAGGATATGGATTATTACTGTACCATGAGCATGGGCGTGGTGGAATTCCCGAGAAGCGGACAGGGCATACAGGAGCTGATAAAAAAGGCTGACATTGCCATGTTTGAAGCAAAGAAGAAGGGAAAGAACAGGATTGTCCGGTATTCGGACGACCTGGACTCGGAGTCCGGCAGGCGTCTTACCATGGAAAAGAATATGAGAGATGCCACCGTTGCGGGTTGTGAGGAGTTTGAAATCTATTATCAGCCGATTACGGATATTTCAAAACCCGGTACGCCCTGTACGGGAGCGGAGGCATTGCTGCGCTGGAACAGTGCGTCTCTCGGATTTATCTCACCGGCGGATTTTATTCCTCTGGCGGAGTATCTGGGGCTGATCAATCCCATTGGCTATCACGTGCTGGTGGAAGCCTGCAGGGAATGCCGCAGATGGAATGAAAACGGACATCCCGATTATAAGGTAAATGTAAATCTTTCCGTTGTGCAGCTGATGCAGCCGGATATCGTGGAGTCCGTGAAACAGGCACTAACAGAAACCGGTATCAGTCCCCGTAACCTGACACTGGAAGTGACGGAAAGTCTGGCAATCAATGATATGAACCGTATGAAAGGGATTTTAAGGGACATCAGGGCGTTGGGTGTACGGATTGCCCTGGATGATTTCGGTACAGGGTATTCTTCCTTAAACCATATCAGGGAACTGCCTTTTGACGTTATCAAGGTGGATCAGAGCTTTGTGAAGGATCTTGCGGAGGATGCGTATTCCCAGTCCTTTATCAAGATGGTGGCAGAGCTTGCACAGACCATAGGCGTCAGTATCTGCGTGGAAGGAATTGAGACAGAGGAACAGTTCCGTCTGCTTGAGGATATGAAGGTAAAAATGGTGCAGGGCTACTATTTTGCCCGCCCCATGAAACGATCCGATTTCGAAGCCCAATATGTTTGGGAAAGTTAAAAACGTACTTGAAATCCCCTATGAAATCATGTAGTATGATTTTATAAGCTGCACAACTGGCGGAAACAGCTGTCTGGCTGTCGTGGGAGTACCCACAGGGAGTGTGGAAATAAGAAGAGCCGACCGCCTGGGCGAACACATATGTGCCGCTCAGGCGGTTTTTATTTGTTTAGAAACGGAGGAAACAAAACAAATGGTATCATTACAACAGGAACTGATGGAAAACAGCTATCCGGGAAGAGGCATTGTCCTGGGTAAATCTCACAACGGAAAATATGCGGTAAGTGCTTATTTCATTATGGGAAGAAGCGTAAACAGCCGCAACCGTGTCTTTGTGGAGGATGGAGAAGGCATCCGTACACAGGCGTTTGATCCTTCCAAGTTAGAGGATCCTTCCCTGATTATTTATGCACCGGTAAGGGTACTCGGCAACAAAACCATCGTTACAAACGGTGACCAGACAGATACGATATACGAGGGAATGGACAAGCAGCTTACCTTTGAGCAGTCTTTACGCTGCAGGGAGTTTGAGCCGGATGCACCCAATTATACACCGAGAATTTCCGGTATCATCCATCTTGAAAACGGTAAATTCAATTATGCCCTTTCCATCTTAAAGAGCAATCACGGGGATCCGGACAGCTGTGAACGTTTTACCTATGCTTATGAGAATCCCAAGGCAGGTGAGGGGCATTTCATTCATACCTACATGCATGACGGCAATCCGCTGCCCAGCTTTGAGGGAGAACCTAAGCTTGTAGAGATTCCGGATGATATTGATGCTTTCACCGGTATGCTCTGGAGCAGCCTGAATGAAGACAATAAGGTTTCTTTGTTTGTGCGCTACATCGATGCGGAAACCGGAAAATACGAGACCAGAATTGTAAATAAGAACCAGTAAAACTGTGAATATACTTTAGAACGGAGAAAAATATGAAAGAGATCGAATTAAAATACGGATGTAACCCCAATCAGAAGCCTTCCAGAATTTTTATGGAGGATGGCAGTGATTTACCGGTTACCGTGTTAAACGGTAAACCCGGCTATATTAATTTCCTGGATGCATTTAACGGCTGGCAGCTTGTGAAGGAATTAAAAGAAGCAACAGGTCTTCCCGCAGCCACTTCCTTTAAGCATGTATCTCCGGCAGGAGCTGCGATCGGACTGCATATGTCCGATACCTTAAAGAAAATTTACTGGGTGGATGATCTGGGAGAACTTTCTCCCCTGGCATGTGCTTATGCAAGAGCAAGAGGCGCAGACAGAATGTCATCTTTCGGCGATTTTATTGCACTTTCCGATGAATGCGACGAGGATACGGCGCGTCTGATAAAAAGAGAAGTATCCGACGGCGTGATCGCACCCGGTTATACCCAGAAGGCACTGGAAATTTTAAAATCCAAGAAAAAGGGAAATTACAACATTATTCAGATTGATGAAAACTATGTACCGGCGCCGGTAGAGAAAAAACAGGTTTACGGCATTACCTTTGAACAGGGCAGAAATGAATTAAAAATTGACAAGGAACTGCTCGGCAATGTGGTAACCCAGAATAAGGAGATTCCGGAGAGTGCCCTGAATGATATGAAGGTTGCCCTGATTACCTTGAAGTACACCCAGTCCAATTCCGTTTGCTATGTAAAGGACGGTCAGGCCATCGGTATCGGTGCAGGCCAGCAGTCCCGTGTACATTGTACCAGACTGGCAGGACAGAAGGCAGATAACTGGTTTTTACGTCAGGCACCGCAGGTTCTTTCCCTGCAGTTTGTAGATACCCTGGGCAGAGCCGACAGAGACAATGCCATCGACAATTATATCGGTGAAGAATATATGGATGTGCTGGCAGAAGGTGCATGGCAGCGTGTATTTAAGGTAAAGCCTCCCGTATTTACCAGAGAAGAAAAGAGAGCATGGCTGGATCAGCTGAAGGATGTTACGCTTGGCTCCGACGCTTTCTTCCCCTTCTCAGATAACGTGGAAAGAGCACACAAGAGCGGGGTAAAATACATTGTACAGCCCGGCGGTTCCGTCAGAGATGATCTCGTGATCTCCTGCTGTGACAAGTACGGCATGGCAATGGTATTTACCGGTATCAGACTGTTCCATCATTGATTTAACGTATTTTGCATAAAGAGGATAAGCCATGACGTTAAAAGATTTGGAAAGATTTTCATCCATCACCATACAGTGTCACGACAACCCGGACGCAGATGCCATAGGCGCGGGCTTCGGTTTATATGCCTATTTTCAGAGCAGGGGGATACCGACTGCATTCATATACAGCGGCTACAATCCGATTCGGAAGTCCAATTTAAGGATCTTAATTGATGAACTGAAAATTCCCATTGAATTTCGCAGGACGCCGGAGGAGGGGAAGCTAAAAGTCCCCGGTCTTCTGATTACCGTGGACTGTCAGTACGGTGCGGGCAATGTGACCAGAATAGAGGCAGATGAAGTAGCCATTGTGGATCACCATCAGGTGGAGATCAATAATGTTCCTGACAGTATCATTGTACCGGTGCTGGGCAGCTGCTGCACACTGGTATGGAAGCTGTTAAAAAGTGAGAATTTTCCGATTGAGACAGTGCCGGGGTTAGAGACCGCTTTGTATTACGGACTGTATACGGATACCAATCAGATGTCGGAAATCCGTAATCCTCTGGACATGGATATGCGGGATGATCTTGACTTTGATGCGTCACTGATCAATCTTTTACGGAATTCCAATCTTTCCCTGAAGGAACTGGAAATAGCGGGAGTGGCACTGATCCGTTACAGTTATAATCAGGACTATGAATTTGCCGTGATCAAGGCGCAGCCTTGCGACCCCAATATTCTCGGGCTGATCAGCGATTTCCTGCTGCAGGTGGATGTGATTAAGACCTGTCTGGTATTTAATGAAACCGTGGATGGCTATAAACTGTCTGTAAGAAGCTGTGTCAAAGAGGTCAATGCCAGTGAACTGGTCTCCTTTCTGACTGAAAAAATCGGATCCGGCGGCGGTCATTATGAGAAAGCAGGCGGCTTTGTCAGTCAGCGTCTGTATGACGAATGCTATCCTACCCTGCATCCGGAAGCATATTTTAACAACCGCATGACGCAGTACTTTGACAGCTTTGATCTGATTTATGCAGATACCTATGAAATCGATATTTCGGATATGAAGAAATATACCAAAAAAAGCATACCCATCGGTTACGTGAAAGCAGATGAGGTCCTGCCTGTGGGCACACCCATTACGATCCGTACCCTGGAGGGAGATGTGGATATGGTGATAGAGGAAGACCTCTACATTATGATCGGCATCAAGGGAGAAGTTTATCCGAACAGAAAAGTGAAATTTGAAAAGAGCTATCGGCCGCTTTCCGAAAAATATGATTTTGAAACCTATGTGGTTTCTGCAGATTACATGCCAACCATTAAGAACCGGGCAGATGGCAGTACCCTTGTTTTAACGGACTATGCAAAGGTGTGTACCCCCACCGGGCAGGTACACATCCATGCAAGGCAGCTTACCAGAGGCGTAAAAGTCTTTACTGCGTGGGATAAGGGAAAATACATGCTGGGAAAACCGGGAGATTACCTTGCAGTGCGCTGTGAGGATCACCACGACATCTATGTGGTGGAAAGGGACATATTTGGAAAAACCTATGAAGAAACAGTATAAGTATGATGCGTTCATCAGTTACAGACATGCGGATCTTGACAAATTTGTGGCGGAAAATCTGCAGAAGCAGATGGAGTGGTTCAAGCTGCCCGGCAGACTTGCAAAAGAGAAATCTGCCGGCAGAACCAAAATAGAGAGGGTCTTTCGGGACAAAGACGAACTCCCCCTGACCAATAATCTGGAGGATCCCATTCGAAAGGCACTGGAGGAATCAGAGTACCTGATTGTGATCTGTTCTCCCAGATTAAAGGAATCCTTATGGTGCAGAAAAGAAATTGAGACCTTTATCAGTCTGCA
The DNA here is from genome assembly GCA_051888725.1 of Lachnospiraceae bacterium. Classification (GTDB taxonomy): domain Bacteria; phylum Bacillota; class Clostridia; order Lachnospirales; family Lachnospiraceae; genus Acetatifactor. Next base: position 2,965 of record JBJFCA010000056.1, on the reverse strand, counting down.
CGGAAGAGAAAAGATTTTTGCCGTTCTGGTGGAAGGAGAACCCAGGGATTCGTTTCCGGATGAACTTTTATACAGAGAAAAAACCATAACGGAACCGGATGGCAGTAAAAAGACGGTCCGGGAGGAAATGGAGCCGCTGGCAGCAGATGTCCGGGGAAAGAATCATCATGCCGTTTTAAAGGCAATGAAGACGGAAAAACTGCGTCTGCTGGCGCCAATGTTCGGCTTAAGCTATGATGACCTGAAGCAGCGCCACAGGGAGCAGAAACTGAAACGAACCCTGGCATTTACTATGGCAGGAGCAGCCGTGTGTCTTGTTTTCGGTGTGGTAAGTACCGTTATGGGGCTGCAGATTAAAGCCCAGAAGATACAGATTCAGGAGCAGAACCAGTCCATTGCCGAACAGGCGGCGGAAATCAAAAGTCAGAACAATACGCTGTTGGAAAATCAGGCACTCAGTCTGGCAGAAGAGTCGGAGAGACTGCTTGCCGAAGGTGACAGAATCGGTGCACTGCAGACTGCAGTCAGTGCCCTGACGGAATATGACGGCATTGCCATGCCTTATACCGAACAGGCACAAAAAGCATTGTCAGACAGTCTTTACGCTTATAACAGGACGGGGGATTATCTGCCCCAGTATCAGATGAAGACGGGCGGTGTCGTGGAGTCGCTGGCCGTTTCACCGGACAGAACAAGCTTTTGCCTGCTTGATAATGCGGGAGAACTTACCCTCAGGGACTCCCAGACCGGAATGGTTTTGCAAAGGTTTGAGGATGCCAATGGCGATATCAGGGAGGGAACAGCTTTCCTTACCGACAACAGAATTGCCTATATTAATACTGAGAATCAGGTTCAGATTTATGATCCCGCAACCAATGAAACGGTTCCTGTGTCCTGGGATCAGAGGGTATACGGTATCTATGCGGATGCTACAGGCGAATATCTTGCTGTGAATATCCTGAACAGTTGCAACATATATGAAACAAAGAATTTTAACTGCCTTTGGTCGATAGAAGGAGAATACGGTTCTCCCTACGGTGAAGTCTATTTCAGTGATGATTCCAAAATGCTTGCTTATCAGTGCAGGAGCGGTGCTCTGACGGGGGCAGACAGCTATGTTATCTGCAAAAATTTAGAAGACGGCAGCGAAAAGGTTTTTGACACGGATACCTATATCGTTTCCGATATAAAATTCAGGGACGGCAGGCTGTACATTGGCGAATATAATTTTACGGATGATTACATGTCTTTTTATTCCAGACTGGAATGTTTTGATATGGCAAACGGTAAACGTTTATTTGAAAAAAACTATGATGACCTGTTTATCTCCGATATCGTATTTCCGCTTACAGACAGCGAAAACATGCTGCTGTGTTTTTCTTCGGAGGCACATGTGGTGAACATGCAGACCGGCGAAGATTTTTATGTATCCAATGCGGGGATTGACAGTATTGTGATGGCACATGCGGTATCCGGCAGTGATCTTTATGCATTTATTACGGAATCGGGAGAAATGCGTATGCTGAGTCCCAACCAGCAGATAGATATTTCCAAAGGAAAGGTTTTTGACTGTTTTTCCCAGCAGATCCAGTATGCAGCCCTTGTCAAGGGAGGCTATGTTGTGGCTCCCTTTTCTGAAAACCGGGCGGTCTGCTATCAGATTATACTGCGGGACGAGTCGGAGCTTGTGGAAAAGGAAGTTGACAGGGAATCCACGGAAACACTGATGGTTGCGGAAGCGCAGGAGCTTGCCCGGGAAAAAGGATATGAACTGCCCAAACTTGTCAATACGGTTTTTTATAACGATGATGCCACCTTGACTTTTGTTGCGTACCGGGATTGCACATTAAGAGTTTATGATTCGGCGGATCAGAAGCTGCTTGCGGAAATTACGGATATGCCTTATATCGCTTCAGAATACTATGGCACGGATTCAGACGGTAATTATTACGTGGGTGGCAGCTCATGGGCTTATATGCTTAATCAGGATCATCAGAATCTGGCGCTGGTTTACGGTATGCAGCAGATAGATGAGTCGGGAAAACTGCTGCTTAAGGATGTTTTTCATGATACATATCTCTGCCCTGTATACACTTTGGATGAACTGCTTGCTATGGCAGAGGAAGATGTGCTAAAATATACGCAAAATTAATTTACTTGAATAAACAGGAAGGGTTTATAGGTATGAGCGAAACAGAAAGCAAAAATTTCATTGAACAGATTATTGAAAAGGATCTGGCAGAGGGCGTTTACGACACTGTCCATACCCGTTTCCCACCGGAACCCAACGGCTATCTTCATATCGGACATGCCAAGAGTATCCTTTTAAATTACGGACTGGCACAGAAATATAACGGCAAATTCAATATGCGTTTTGATGATACAAATCCTACAAAGGAAAAAGAAGAATTTGTGGAATCCATCAAAGCAGATGTTGCATGGCTGGGTGCTGATTGGGAAGACAGGCTCTTTTTTGCCTCCAATTATTTTGAACAGATGTATGAAGCAGCAGTAAAGCTGATTAAAAAAGGCAAGGCGTATGTATCTGATTTGTCTGCGGAGCAGATGAAGGAATACAGAGGAACCCTTACGGAAGCCGGGAAGGAAGATCCTGCCGCAGGCAGAAGTATCGAGGAGAATCTTAAACTGTTTGAAGAGATGCGTGCCGGCAAATATGCAGACGGTGAGAAGGTGCTTCGTGCCCGCATTGATATGACTTCTCCCAACATGAACATGAGAGATCCCGTTATTTACCGTGTGGCACATATGAGTCATCACAATACCGGGGATCAGTGGTGTATTTATCCCATGTATGATTTCGCACACCCCATCGAGGATGCGATTGAAGGGGTTACCCATTCTATCTGTACCCTGGAATTTGAAGACCACAGACCACTTTACAACTGGGTGGTAAATGAACTGGAATACCCGCATCCCCCCAAACAGATTGAGTTTGCAAAACTGT
>JBJFCA010000055.1:0-4680 GCA_051888725.1 Lachnospiraceae bacterium | reverse complement strand
CTCTTGGAATCTTCTTTCTGATATCGGAAAGTCTGTTCAAGGCTTCATTAAGTGTCTCGTCCTTCTTAGCAAAATGCATACGAATCAGATTATTGACAGGTTCCTTAAAGAAGCTGGAGCCCGGTACTGCTCCCACACCTACTTCCTTTGCCAGTACTTCACAAAATGTAAGATCCGATTCATACCCAAATTCCCCGATATCCAACATCACATAATAAGCTCCCTGTGGCACTGTGTGTGCAATACCGATATCATCCAGTCCCTTTAAGAAAAGGTCTCTTTTAGCCGTATATTTATCCTGCAGTTCTTTATAATAGGTATCAGGAAATTTAAGTCCCGTTACAGCAGCTTCCTGTAATGGCGCTGCTGCTCCCACGGTCAGAAAATCATGGACTTTCTTTGCTACTTCAATAATCTTTGGCGGTGCAATAATATAACCCAGACGCCATCCGGTAATTGAGTAAGTCTTAGACAGAGAGCTGCAGGAAATGGTTCTTTCCCACATCCCCGGAAGGGATGCAAAATAAATATGTTTGTTGGGCGCATACACAATATGTTCGTAGACTTCATCCGTAATTACATAGGTATCATATTTTGCAGCCAGATCAGCTATGATTAATAATTCCTCCAGGGTAAACACTTTTCCACACGGATTGGACGGATTACACAAAATCAATGCTTTTGGATGCTGTTTGAACGCGGCTTCCAATTCATCCGGATCAAAGGTAAAAGCAGGCGGATGCAAAGGAACGTAAATCGGCTGTGCACCGGACAGAATCGTATCCGCTCCGTAGTTTTCATAAAATGGAGAAAATATCACCACCTTATCTCCCGGATCCGTCACCGTCATCATAGCTGCCATCATAGCCTCTGTGCTACCGCAGGTCACTACTATTTCTCCGTTGGGATCTATCGTCCTTCCCATTAGTTTTGACTGTTTTAAGGCAAGGGCTTCTCGGAAATTCTGTGCTCCCCAGGTAATGGAATACTGGTGAAAATCTTCATGGGACACCTCTGCAAGACGATCTAAAATCTCTTTCGGCGGATCAAAATCCGGAAATCCCTGTGACAGATTCACCGCATGATATTGTAAAGATACTCTGGTCATTCGTCTGATGACAGAATCCGTAAAATCTTTTGTGCGTTCCGATAATGTCTGCATTTTTTACCTCTTCTTTCTCATAGCCTGCGCATTGTTGTCAGGTCTTTGCATTCTAAAGGATGTAGGACTTCCGGTTATTCAGAATATGAAGCGGATCCAGGGCATCCTTTATACTGTTCATCACATTCAGATTTTCTATTGGTGTCTCTCGCAAGAAGTATCTTCTCTTGCTGATTCCTATCCCATGTTCTCCGGAAGTAATGCCGCCCAGTTCATATGCCTTATGATAGGCTTTGTCCATGTTTTCCTTCAGTTCCCTCTGCCATGTGTCCTCATCACGTTTTCCTCTTACCACGCAAAGATGCACATTTCCGTCTCCGGCATGTCCAAAGCTCACCATCTGCATGCCGCTTTTTTGCTCCAGTTCATTAATGAAACTGATAAAATCAGCCGTTCGGTTAATCGGCACCACAATATCGACCGGTTCCTGCTCGGAAAAGGCTTCGACAGCTTTAACCAAAGCACCCCGTACCTTCCAGATATCGGCAGCCTGCTTGGCATCCTGAAGCAGAATGTAATCCATTGCCCCGCCTTTTAACGCCAAAGCCTTTACTCTCAGAGCATTCTCCTCTACTTCCTGTCTGTGTCCGTCGAACGTTAAGAGGATATAAGAACCCGCCTCGGGATAAGGATAGCTTACGTGTAAAAAATCTTCGCCTAATTTTACGACTTTTCTCTCCATGAATTCAACAGCTGTTGGATTGGCATTTGCACGTAAAATGGAAAGTACGCTTTTGATTCCTGTCTGCAAATCCGGATAAGGAATGAGCACATGCAAAGAAGCTTCCGGCTTGGGAATCAGTTTCAAAATGCATTTTGTTATGACTGCCAGCGTGCCTTCCGACCCGATATACAGATTTTTCAAGGAAAGCCCGCTGGCATCTTTTACGTTTTTCCCACCAACCGTAAGGATGGTTCCATCAGCTGTCACGACCTCAAGCCCTCTGACATAATCTCTTGTAACACCATATTTCACAGCTCTCATGCCGCCGGCGTTTGTACTGATATTTCCACCGATGGAGGATTCTTTTTCTCCCGGATCAGGCGGATAAAAGAAATCGTGTTCCTCCACATACTGCTGCAGGTCTTTCAGCAGTATGCCGGGTTCCACTGTAATGGTCATGGTATCGGGATCCAGTTCCAATATACGGTTCATCCGGGATAAGTCCAGAATAATTCCACCATCTATGGGAACGGTAGATCCCACCAGATTGGTGCCGGCTCCTCTGGGTGTAACAGGTATTCTGTTATCGTGCGCATATTTTAATACGCTGCTTACCTCCCGGGTACTTTTTGCAAAAATGAGAGCTGCTGCATTTCCTTTCAGTCTGCCAAGGGTATCGCTTAAGTAAGCGGGTTCAATATTGTCAAACCGGATTCTCTCGTCATCCTGTATTATTTCCATTAAAGCTTTCCGTTCCATACTATTGCCTTTCCCTGCGGCTTCTTACATCGTTTGCTCCGCAAATTCCCTTTCACTTATCCACGCTGTTTTCACCATTACTTTGCAAATTCCCTTTCACTTATCGGGCGGAATCTACAGTGTCAGTGCCAGTCTGTAATTTTCATCCATTGTTCTGCAGGAAGCGACAAACTGTGCCTGCTCTTCTTCATTCAAATCAAGTTCTATAATCTCTGCCACTCCGTCTCTGTTTAACCTTGCGGGGACACTGGCGTAGACATCTTTTTGTCCATACTTGCCATCCAACAGTACAGATACCGGCAGAATTCTGTTTTCATTACCCAAAACAGCTCTTACCACTTCAGCTATCGACGCACCGATACCAAATTCCGTAGAGCCCTTTCCTCCTAAGATAATCCAGCCGCCTGCTTTACCGGAAGCTGCAAGCTCCTGTAAATTTAAGCGTCCGTAGGTATCCGGGTATTCTTCCATTAATTTAAGCAGTGGTTTTCCTGCAATTGTCACCGTTGACCAGGGAACCATCTGGCTCTCTCCATGCTCACCCAGGGCATAAGCATAAACCGATTTTTGATCAATACCGGTGGCTTCCGCTACCGCTCTGCGCAGTCTTGCAGAATCCAGCGTGGTGCTGGTGGACAGGATCCGCTTAGGATCCCAATTTAAAACATGCTGTAAATAATGGGTTACCACATCTGCAGGATTGGAAATATTCAGGATAATACCGTCAAATCCGGAGTTTCTGATATTTTCTGCCACCTCTTTGATAATGGCAATGGTCTGCCTTAAGGTATCCATTCTGGTCTGCCCCTTGCTCATATCAGGCAACGGCCCCGCTGCCACAATTAAAAGGTCGGCATCCTTCGCATCCGTATAATCTCCTGCGCGCACATAAGCTCTCTTTTGCAGATACACAGTGGAATCAAACAGATCCAAAGCCTGTGCTTGTGCCTTTTTCTCATCTACATCAATGTAGACAATTTCTTCCGCAAGTCCCTGTGAAATCAATGCATAGCCCGCATGGGAGCCCACATGTCCTGCCCCGATAATTACGATTTTTCTGTTTCCGATTGCCATAATACATTCCTTCCTTTCTGCTCAATGCCGGTTCTTCTTCACTACAATATTGCCGACTATCTGAATCAGGCTGACCAGAATAAACACCACAATGACCGTAACCCAGGTTACATCTGTCATGTTTCTGTCATGCCCGTAGCGAATGGCAAAATCTCCAAGTCCGCCGGAGCCAACGGCACCTGCCATTGCTGTGAGTCCTACCAGACTGATGGCGGTAATGGTGGTTCCTCTTGCAATCGCCGCAATGCTTTCCCGTAAATATACGCGGAAGATAATTTCCATCGGTCCCGAGCCCATGGACAACGCTGCTTCAATAAGTCCCGGATCCGTCTCCGCCAATGCACTCTCCACCTGTCTGGAGAAAAAGGGAACCGTTCCCAGAATCAAAGGTACAATTGCACCGGGCACATTGATGGCAGTACCCATTATGGCACGGGAAAGCGGTATCACCCATGTCAGTAAAATAATAAAGGGAATAGAGCGAAAGAAATTGATCAGTTTATCCAGAATCTGATATATCACCTTATTTTGCAAAATACCGCCGGGTTTGGTCACAATAATGACAACTCCCAGAATGAGACCAAGTACAAACGCAATGCTGCCTGACCATGCCACCATAACAAGGGTATCCCGGATAGCTTTAAAAAAAGCAGGCAGCTTATCCATTACATTGGGAATGATTCTGTTAAGCACATCTACCATCTTTGATTACCTCCACTCCGACATTTTTTTCTTTTAAATAAGCAAGAGCTTCCTCTATTCTGTCTTTTTCACCGCTTACAATTGCCACTGTGCCGCCGATTGGAGCATTCTGAACGATTTCCACATCTGCAAAAATAATATTCAGGGTAATCCCGAATTTTTGTGTTACAGAGCTGATTAACGGCTCCGACGCATTTTTTTCTATGTAGGAAAGCCTGACAATTAGTTCTCCGGGTTTAATAGCCACAACAGGAGAATCCGATTCCACCAGTTCTTCAATCTTCTGCAGATTGGAAGTGGTTTTAATGAAATCTCTGGT
>JBJFCA010000054.1:0-4717 GCA_051888725.1 Lachnospiraceae bacterium | reverse complement strand
GGTATTGGGTGCGTGTCTGCCGCCGTTTAATATATTCATCATGGGTGTGGGCAGTAATACCGTACGCACGCCGCCCAGATAGCGGTACAAGGAAAGTCCCAGTGCACTTGCTGCCGCTCTTGCACAGGCAAGGGAAACTCCCAGCGTGGCATTGGCACCCAGACTGGCTTTGTTGTCCGTACCGTCCGCTGTAATTAAAATCCTGTCAATCCCGCTTTGATCACAGACATTTTGTCCCATTAACAGCGGTTTGATCTTACTGTTGATGTTTTCCACCGCATGGCGCACGCCGAGTCCGAAATACCGTTCTTCCCCATCTCTTAATTCCACAGCCTCAAATCTGCCCGTGCTTGCGCCGGAAGGCACGGCAGCCCGGCCCGTAAAATGTCTTCCTGTTTCCGTATTCTCCACTGTCACAACTGCCTCCACCGTGGGATTCCCACGGGAGTCCAGAATTTCTCTGCCGTAAACATCAGTAATCTTTATAAACGCATTCATGGCATACCTCCTTTTATGAAAGAAGTATGCCACGAATAAAATGAATTTATTTACATATCAGTTTATTTTAACTATTTTCTGATTAAAAGAGATTTTCCGGTCATTTCTTTCGGCTGTTCCATGCCCATGATTTCAATCAGTGTGGGAACGATGTCCGCCAGACAACCGCCTTCCCTTAAAGTGTATGATTTATCATAATTGTACAGGATAAACGGAACCGGATTGGTGGTATGTGCGGTATAAGGATCACCGGTCTCATAATCAATCATCTGCTCAGCATTACCGTGGTCTGCACAGATAAAGAGAACACCGTCCATGTCATTTACCGCTTCTACTGCCTTACCCACACACTCATCGACTGCTTCCACTGCCTTGACTGCTGCGGAAATCACACCGGTATGGCCTACCATATCGGGGTTTGCAAAATTGATAATAATCACATCATATTTTCCGCTTCTGATCGCGTCTGTCAGTTTACCGCATACTTCGTAAGCACTCATCTCAGGCTTCAGGTCATAGGTTGCAACCTTGGGAGAATTCACTAAGATTCTGTCTTCTCCGGAATTGGGCTGTTCCACACCGCCGTTAAAGAAGAAGGTAACATGTGCATATTTTTCTGTTTCTGCAATACGCGCCTGTGTCATGTTGTGTGCTGCCAGGAATTCACCAAAAGTATTGGTAATGGATACTTTATGGAATGCCACCTCTTTATTGGGAATGGTAGGATCATAATCGGAAAAAGCAACAAACACAATATCCTTTCTTGCTTCCCTTTCAAATTTATCAAAGTTATCTTCGCAAAATGCCCTGGAAATCTCTCTTGCCCTGTCGGGACGGAAGTTAAAGAAAACAACGGAATCATGATCCTTTACGGTTGCAATGGCCTTTCCGTCTTTTGCAACGACTGCCGGCACCACAAACTCGTCCGTAACTTCCTTTTCATAAGAATCTTTGATTGCGCAGAACGGGCAGTCTGCCATTTCGCCTTCTCCCTTGACCATAGCATCATAGGCAAGCTTGACACGGGAATAGTTGTTGTCTCTGTCCATTGCGTAGTAACGTCCCATTATGGAAGCAATTTTCCCGACACCGATCTTGTCCATTTCTGCCTGCAGTGCTTCAAGGAATTCCTTACCGCTCGTAGGAGGGGTATCTCTGCCGTCTAAAAAGCAGTGTACATAAACTTCTTTCAGCCCGTTTCTCTTTGCCATTTCCAAAAGTCCGTATAAATGGGTAATATGACTGTGTACACCGCCATCGGATAAAAGTCCCATACAGTGAAGGGCGCTGTTATTTTTCTTACAATTTTCCATTGCCTGTAAAAGGGCGGGGTTTTCAAAGAAAGTACCGTCCTGAATTTCTTTGGTAATACGTGTCAGTTCCTGATAGACAATGCGTCCTGCGCCCATATTCATATGACCGACCTCTGAATTACCCATCTGGCCTTCGGGAAGACCTACTGCCATACCGCTGGCATTGCCCTTCACAAAAGGATTCTCCGCCATCAGCTTGTCCATAACAGGTGTCTTTGCCTGTGCAATGGCATTGCCCTTTGTGTTATCATTTAAACCATATCCGTCCAGAATCATTAATACAACCGGTTTTTTACTCATGATAAATCCTCTTTTCTTTTTCTGTCATAGGTTTCGTTCCGGGAAAATTATACCTTTAATTATACAAACATGCAAGAAAAGAATTGTTTTTTTTCATGCATTGGCATAAAATGGATTAATACACAAAGGAGGAACGCTGTATGGTAACTTTGTTATCACGGATTTTTATAAAAAACAGGGATGAGGTATCCTCACCGAAGGTCAGGCAGGCGTATGGCGTACTAAGCGGCGCAGTAGGTATTTTCTTAAACCTTCTTTTATTTACCGGGAAATTTTTTGCGGGGCTTTTCAGCAACTCCATTGCCATCACTGCCGATGCATTCAATAACTTATCCGATGCGGCATCATCCGTCATCACACTCATCGGCTTTAAGCTGGCCGGCCAGAAACCGGATCCCGACCATCCTTACGGTCACGGACGTATCGAATATCTTGCCGGGCTTATGGTATCAGCGGCCATTCTCATTATGGCATTTGAACTGATCAAAGGCTCTGTGGAAAAGCTGATCCATCCTGCCGAAACAGTCTTTCATCCGGTGATCGTAATCTGTCTGGTACTCTCCATTCTGGTGAAATGCTATATGTATTTTTACAATCGGAGCATCAGCAGGAAAATATCCAGCGAGGCCATGATGGCTACCGCCAAGGACAGTCTGAGTGATACACTCTCCACCACGGTTGTACTGCTCACCACACTGATTGCCTATTTCTTTCATATTGAACTTGACGGCTACTGCGGTATCCTTGTTGGTATCTTTATTTTCTACACAGGCTTAAGCGCTGCCAAAGATACCGTAAACCCGCTGCTTGGTACCGCACCGGATCCTGAATTTGTAAAGAGCATCAATGAAATTGTCTGCTCCTATGAAGATGTCCTGGGTTTACATGATCTGATGGTACATAACTACGGTCCCGGACGCGTAATTATCTCTCTGCATGCGGAGGTGCCCGCAGACGGAGATATCCTGGCACTGCATGATACAATTGATAACATCGAAAGACGACTGCAGGATGAGCTGCACTGTGAAGCCGTCATTCACATGGATCCGATCTGTATCCATGATCCGGAGGTCAATGCCCTGAAGGAGAAAGTGAAAAATATCCTGTCTGAAATTGATGAGAGACTTTCCCTGCACGACTTTCGTACCGTAAAAGGCCCTACCCACACCAACATCATTTTCGATGTGGTAAAGCCTTATAATCTGGCTCTCTCTGATGAAGCGCTGCGGCAGATGATTACAGAGAAAATCGCCGCTATCGACGAAAAATATTTTGCCGTAATCCAGATAGACCAAAAATATGCTTGACAATCCCGTCATAAAAGCGTATGGTAAAAAAAGTTAATGTCAAATTTTAGAAAAGGAGGTAACCAAAATGATTGGCGTTTTACAGTTTATGACAGATAACAAAAATACAGCAAACACAAATATTATTTATCATGGTGCAGTTACCTCAGAAAGACTTCTGCTCTTATAATCTGTTTTTACGGTTTATATTGTCAGTACGCCTGCGGTTTCTGCCGCAGGCTTTTTGTTTTCATTTTACGTCTAAGCCTGTGTATCCGCAGGCTTTTCTTTTTGAGGTTTTTGTATAAAAGGAGGAATGAACATGAAAAAAATTTCCAGGCATATTTTAGAGCATCTGCCTGCATATCTTCTGGCAGTCGTTGCACTTGTAATTCATGTGGGTCTTGATATGCTCTCGCCTGAACTTACCCGAAGGATCATTGATGATGTAATCGGAAATCAGAACCTTTCCGCACTGAAGGGTATTCTGATCGGTTTTCTTGCCATCGGTATCGGCCGGTTTCTTTTCGGATATATCAAAGAGTATACTTTTGATGTTACCGGAGCCAAAATCGCTGCCAGTTTAAGAACTTCTCTGTTTGATCATATCCAGAGCCTGTCCGCAGACTTTTTTGACAGAACCGGTACCGGGGAACTGATGAGCCGGATCAAGGATGATGTGGATCATATATGGGACGGTCTGACCTACGTCAGCATGCTTTTAATCGAGGTTCTGGTACATACCTCCATGATACTCTTTTGCATGTTCCGAATCAGTGTAAAGCTTACGCTGATCCCCGCTGTCTGTATGTTTTTATGCGGCTTTCTTGCTATTTATCTGGAAAGAAAATTAGACAGTGTCTATGAGGCAATCAGTGAGGAAAATGCAGAATTAAATACCGTTGCGGAGGAAAACCTGACCGGTGTCAGAACGGTACGTGCTTTTGCAAGGGAGCCTTATGAAATCAATAAGTTTTTATCCCACAACACACGTTATTACGACTTAAACATGCAACAGTCAAGGATCTTTGTGAAGTACCACCCGCTCTTTTCCCTGATCAGTAAGCTGCTTCCCCTGATTGTTCTGCTTTTGGGCGGCATTTACTATATAAAGCAGCCGTCCGGCAGCTTTACCTATGGGGAGCTGGGTGCCTTTATCCAGTATTCCACCAATATTGTGTGGCCTATGGAAATGCTGGGATGGCTTACCAACAGCCTCTCTTCTGCCATAGCTTCCAATAAAAAGATCAAAAAGCTTTATGAAGAGACACCCACTGTAACAGAGCCTGCAGATCCGGTCGTACTGCCAACCGTAAAAGG
>JBJFCA010000053.1:0-4729 GCA_051888725.1 Lachnospiraceae bacterium | reverse complement strand
GAAATGTTCAAAAGGTCACACATATCTTTGATCTGTCCGGCTACCTTATCCACAAATTCCTTTGGGGTGACGCCTGCCTCATTGGCTTTCAGTTCGATCTTCTGACCATGTTCGTCGGTTCCTGTCTGGAAGAATACATCATAGCCCTCGGCTCTCTTGTACCTTGCAATACTGTCTGCCAGTACAATTTCATAGTTGTTGCCAATGTGGGGCTTGCCTGATGTATAGGCAATGGCTGTTGTAATGTAATACTTTTCTTTACTCATTTTTTACTTCCTTTCCTGATTTCAAATAATCATACGAATCAAAAAACCCGTCTTCCCATACGTTATCCGTATGAGAAGACGGGAAAACAACCCGTGGTACCACTTCTCTTTATCTTCCGCTTCGCAACAGAAGACCTCCGTAAGTGCCTGTCAGCACTTTCCGCTATAACAGGCGGACCTGTTGCAGCCTTTCCGCTCTTTTCACTGTAACCTTATCTGTAAACCGGCTACCTCTGTCAAACGGTTCGGTGCACTGCTCCGAAGCCATGTTCCCTACGTTCCCGTCTGTCTTCTCTCAGCCTGCATGTTTCCATGTCCGGAAGACTTCTCTTTAAGACCTTTCCATAGGTACTCTCTTCATCATCGCTTTTCTTACCTTAGAGTAGCACAAAATCACGTGCCTGTCAAAACCTAAGTCCCATTATTTTGAGAACATCACCTTTTCATCATTAAACATTCTGGTGAGTACAAAGGTAAGGATACCTGCATAGACCAGGTTGCTCACCATAGTAAGCACCACCTGCACTGCATTGTAACTGAATGAGAAGATGGCATGCATACTTTCCACACTGTTGAACAGCGGAATCAGGGATGAGAACATACTGCTTTCCTGTTCTCCGCTGAACATGGGAATCAGACTGATCCCCATCACCACAATCATAAGCGGTGAAATAGCGGTACCTGCTGCCTTTACACTCTTTGCATAAGCGGAAATAACTGAAATAACAGCTACCAGTAAAAGTACGGTAGTCAAAATCAGGCCAAGCAGCATAGCGTAATCCTTCATTCCGTAAACACTGGCATCCATGCCTTCTGCTCCCATTCCCATCAGGTTTGGCAGGGACAGCATCGTACCCAAAAAGCTGGAAACACCGGACAGCAGTGCAATGGCACTTAAGCTGATAATTTTACCAAGGGCAAGAGAACTTCTCTTCATAGGCGTTACCAGCAGGGTTGCAATGGTACCTCTCTCTTTTTCTCCTGCAATGGATTCCGGAGCTACAGCCATACAACCGCTGAATAAGAAAATCATCATCAGCATGGGAAGCATCATGGAAAATATCTGACCAACCACATCCTCCTTGGTGGCACAGTCATAAGCTTCTTCTCCCGCATTAATGTCAAATTTATTTGCCATGGAGGATTCATAATCATTTAAAAGCTCTGTCAGCAGACTTTCAATCTGCTCGGAGTCCGTCTTGGTGGAATTGTAATAAATTGCCACATTGGGTGCTGTTTTACCTTCTGCTGCCTCAAACTGTGCCACCTGGTCCGAAAAATCGCCGGGAAAGACCACCAGTACATCAGCTTCTTTTTCCTGTATTTTTGCTTTCACTTCCTCTGTCTGCGCCTCCGGAATATCCTTCCAGTCAGCAGACAGTGCGGAAAACGGCTCCCTCAGTTCTTCCGGCATGTTGACTACATACGCATCTGCCACATAGCTGTCATCAGCCATAAACTGCTTCATCATTCCCTGTCCCATCAGGGTGTACATAATGTAGATAACAAGTCCCGGCATGATTACGGTTGTAAAAAATAAATTCTTGTCCCCGAAAAAACGGGCAAACTCTTTTTTAATTATGGTCAGCATATCTTTTTTCATGCGATATCACCTGCCTTTTCTTTGTAGATTTCAAAGAATCTGTCTTCCAGACTTAAACCGTTTTTTATATTCTCAAGTGTATCGCACTCTTCCATATGTCCGTTGATGATAATTCCTACTCTGTCACAGATTTTCTCGATCAGGCTGAATATATGTGTGGAAACAATAATGGTTTTCCCCTGCTTTTTCAAATCCAGCAGAAAATCAGTCACCACTTTTGCTGTCAGCACGTCCAGCCCGTTTGTCGGCTCGTCAAAAATGATAATATCCGGATCATGTACCAGTGAAATGGCTAAAGATGCTTTCTGCTTCATACCGGTAGAAAGATTCGCTACCTTTACTTCTGCAAAATTTTCAATTCCAAAACGTGTGAACAGAAACTCCTTTCTCTGCTTCTTCTCTTCTTCATTCATACCGTGAAGGTTTGCAAAAAAATCGAATAAATAATTGGGGGTAAAAAAGTCTTCCAGCTTCAGCTCGCTGGTTAAAAAACCGATTTTGCTGCGCACGGTTTCCGGCTCTTTTACAATGCTTGCTCCATCCACAACGGCATCTCCTTCATCCGGTTTAATCAGCGTCGCCAGCATTCTTAAGGTCGTGGTCTTACCTGCACCGTTGGGTCCCAAAAGTCCGAATACTTCACCCTTATATGCCGTAAAAGACAGGTCATTCACAGCCACTTTTACTTTTGTATTGGTCTTTTCAATTTTTTGTTGTTTGGCAGACAGCTTAAAAGTCTTTTTTAAGCCCTGCACTTTTAAAATCTCCTCCATACTATCTCCCTCTTTTAATTCATTTCTTGTTTATTTATCAAGCATCTTCTGTGCTTTTTTACAGGATATCTGGTAGGTGATTACCTGTACCAGCCAGATCACACCGGGAATCAGCATGGGCAACAGTCCGATTTCAACAACCATGCCCAGCATCAGAAATGCCAGCATAAATCCCATACAGGTGCAGCCTGTTACCTGTATCGTTTGATAGGATGCTATTCCGATCTGCCTGCGTTCAGCTTCATCACAGCTTGCATACCACTTTTTCTGAAATTTCTGGTCATACAGACTGCCCTGTTTCTCCGGATTCATTTCCTTTACCATATTGACTACCTTATGCTGCATACGGAAAGAACCATATACATAAAACCCAAAGAAAAGCAGTGCTGCCCAGAATGACCATGCAGGTCCTTTATCATCCGGAATCCGGTAAGTGGAGATACCAAAGCAGATGAAATTCACTACCACCATGATATTGGAAAATGCCTGTGATGTATTCAGATAATCTTCCACCGCATCATAGTCTTCATCCTGATCTTCGCTGTTATCCCAGAGTTTTCTTGCTTTGCGGTAAAATATTGCAGAGAGAATCCAGAACACGGCACCTGCTATCATGGTTATGAAGCGAAACGGTACCACAAGACCTGTCTGGATATCGGACCAGAGTTCCACAAATGACAAACCGCTTGCCGTCATGAAATTTTCTCCCGCTGACAGGAAAAATCCTGCGAAACCTCCTATCAGTCCTGCGGCTATGAGTACTAGCAAAAACTTTTTATATGATTTTTTATCCTCAGTACGGATTTTTTCCAAATTTTCCTGTACCATCTCACTCATTCTCCTGATCATCCCCTTCCGTATATTCAAAAATGTCTTCTACCTTTACGTTAAAATACCTGGCAATCCTTAAAGCTAACGTAACAGATGGCGAATAATCGCCCCTTTCAATCAGACTGATGGTCTGCCTGCTCGCATTCACCTTACTGCCAAGCTCCTGCTGGTTAATGTTCATCCTTGCCCGATATTCTTTTAAATGATTATTTAAAGGCATATCGATCCCTCTCATTCTAAAGGTTAAAATTAACGTAATTACTTACAAATAGGAATATAATATAAAGCATGAATAACAGCATGCCCCAGTTGATCCATGCAGCTGTAAGACCTCCCTTTGCCACATGCTTGGGAGGCTTTACCAGATAGAACTTCTTTTTGGCAAGTGACACAATGATCAAAATTACTCCTGCAAGGGCCAGACAGCAGAGGATACCGATCCAGCCATAAACCACCAGTATCTTGGGAAGAATATCCATCATCATGCTTTCTAAAGCTACAGGGTCATCCTGCATTGCCATGATCTGATCAAAACCAGCCCACTGCATAATACCCACTGATACTACGGAAGTGGTCAGATTTACCGCCATATGAAGACTAATGGAATAACGGATTCTACCCGTACGAATATAAATATAAGCAAACAGGATGCCAAGTCCGGCTGCAAAAAAGCACTGGGTAAAATTACCATGAAACAGTCCGAACATAATACCGGAAGTTACAATTGCCACACCCTCACCGTATTTTACGGTTCTGTCAATAATCGTCTTTCTGAAAATCATTTCCTCCACAATGGGCGCCAGTATACCGACTGTCAGAATCCTGAAGAACGGATTGGATCCGAGCATCAGATTCTGCAGGGTAACCGTATCCCCGGAGGAAGTATTGCAAAGCAGGGAGACAACTGTGTCAATCAGGGTTCCGATTACAGCTCCCACACCACAAATTCCTGCACACATCAAAACGGCAACCAGCCATTTTCCCACTCCCATCTTATGCTGCATGATCTGTACTCTGTCCTTATTGCCGGCAATCAGCAAAAACAACGGAAAAGCAATCATATACATGGGCAAGATCATCATGCCCCATACATACCATTCGCGGTTCACAATATCATCCCCGAACAGGGCGGGCAGCCCTACGGAATACAAAACCTGCATAACAGTAGCAATTGCTGCATATACCAGGATTTTCCATTCCATTCTGCAGTATGCTTTGCGCATGGGCTTCCTGTAATCTTCCTGCTGCATGGGCTG
>JBJFCA010000052.1:0-4765 GCA_051888725.1 Lachnospiraceae bacterium | reverse complement strand
AAGAAATAGTATCCAGAAATTTCGTTCTGAATGAATCGCCTAATGCAATCATCAATATTGTTGATGCCACCAATATTGAGCGTAATCTATACCTGACCATGCAGCTTCTGGAAATGAATATTCCTATGGTGATCGCCCTCAATATGATGGATGAGGTCACAGGAAATCATGGCGCCATTGACATCAACGGTATGGAAGCCTTGCTCGGCGTCCCGGTAGTACCTATTTCCGCAGCTAAAAATCAGGGTGTTCGGGAACTGATCGAGCATGCAGTTCATATTGCAAAATATCAGGAGCGGCCAAAAAAGCAGGACTTCTGCAGCAAAGACAATCATGGCGGTGCCATCCACCGTGCCATCCATGCCGTAGAATCCATTATCGAAGATCATGCGGAAAAAGCTGGTTTACCGGTACGTTTTTGTGCAACGAAAGTAATTGAGGGAGATTCCCTGATCTTGAAACAATTACTGTTAGATCAGAATGAAATTGAAATGATCGAGCATATTGTCTTACAGATGGAAAAAGAAAGTAAGATGGACCGCAGTGCTGCCATTGCAGACATGCGTTTTGATTTTATCGAATATGTCTGCGAACGGACTGTGCAAAAACCGCAACACAGCAAAGAACGGATCCGTTCTGAAAAAATAGACCGGATCCTTACGGGTAAATGGACAGCCATCCCCTGTTTTATTGCCATCATGGCAGCGGTATTCTATCTGACCTTTAACGTAATCGGCGCTTTTTTACAAAATCTTCTTGCTTCCGGCATTGAAGCACTTTCTGTCACACTCGACCACTGGATGACTTCCGCTCATGTAAACAAAGCACTTCATGGGCTGGTAATTGACGGCATTTTCGGCGGTGTCGGAAGTGTCTTAAGCTTTCTTCCTATTGTGGTAACGCTGTTCTTCTTTCTTTCTATTATGGAAGACAGCGGCTACGTTGCGCGTGTTGCTTTCTTTATGGATAAACTGCTTCGAAAAATCGGTCTTTCCGGCCGCAGTATTGTGCCGATGCTGATCGGTTTCGGCTGCACGGTACCTGCGGTAATGTCAACCCGAACTCTTCCCAGCAAACGTGACCGGAAAATGACCATTCTGCTTACTCCGATGATGAGCTGTACGGCAAAGCTGCCAATCTATGCTTTCTTTGTCAGTGCATTTTTCCCCGGACATGGCGGATGGATTATGACCGGGCTTTACTTTCTGGGTATCATCGTTGCAGTCCTTATGGCACTGTTGTTTAAGGGTACCATATTCAAGGGAGAAGCAGTGCCCTTTGTGATGGAGCTTCCCAACTACCGTATGCCGGGTGTAAAGAATGTAGCACAGCTTTTATGGGAAAAAGCAAAGGATTTCTTAAGCAAGGCATTCAGTATTATTCTGCTTGCAACCATCGTGGTATGGTTCCTGCAAAGCTTTGACCATCATTTTAATCTGGTAACAGATTCCGGAGAAAGTCTGATGGCTACCATTTCCGGCTGGATCGTGCCACTCTTTGCCCCCCTCGGCTTAGGAGACTGGCGTATTGTAACTTCTCTGATCAGTGGTTTCATGGCTAAGGAAAGCGTCGTATCCACGATGGAGATATTATTTGGAGGCAGCATCACCGCCGCACTCAGTTCTACGTCTGCCGTAACGATGATGGTATTCTCTCTGTTATATACTCCCTGTGTGGCTTCCATCGCTTCCATACGCCGTGAGCTTGGTGGAAAATGGGCTGCGGGTGTTGTCATCTGGCAGTGTATTGTTGCATGGGTTTTTGCCTTTCTTGCACGCTGTATCTGCATGATGGCAGGTCTGTAATCAGGAGGAAACAGGATGAATGGTGCTGATATTGTGATAACGATTGCTGTTGCGGCAGTCGTTATCCTTGCCATTTATATTATGTATCAGAATAAAAAGAAGGGAAAACGAAGCTGCGGGTGTGATTGCGGACACTGCGGCGGATGTGGGAAGGATTCGAAATGACTACACCATTCCCTCCGCCAGAATCTCCTTTATCATGGCTATCCCTGTAGAAAGATACTTATTCTTATGGATCATCATCTGAATATTACGGGTCACGCGTATTCCCTCCAGGGGCAGAATCACAATTTTTCCCTCTGCACACTCTTACTCAACCATCCTCTTAGAAAATACTGCTATTCCCCGCCCCTTTATGACAGCATTTTTGATTGCTTCCGTGTTGGTACTGCAAAATGTCTTTTTCAGCTGCAGGCCATGATCTTCAAATATTTTTTCAAACTGGTTTCTCTCTGTGCTGCCGCTTTCCCTGCTGATATAATTCTGCTCCTTTAGCTGATCAAACGTCACCTTTTTCCTTTGGGCAAGTGCATGCGTTTTGCCGCAAACCAACACCAATTCATCTTCACAGACCGGTGTAATCAAAAGTTCCCTGCTTTTCACGATGCCCTCCACAATACCCAGATCCACCTCGTTGGTGAGCACTGCCTGTTCAATATCGGAGGAATTGGCTACCACAACATTGATTTCACAGTCCGGTATTTTCTGTTCTGCCCTGTCTATGATATCATTGATCAGACAGGTGCCTACCGATACACTGCATCCAATGGTAAGATTGGACCTGTTTGCAGCATTTCCCAAAGCCCCTTCCATCTGCTCAAAAGAATCCAGTATATGACGGGAAAAAGAGAGCATAAGCTCTCCTTCCTTTGTCAGATATATTTTTTGGGAAAGTCTCTCAAAAAGTCTGATCCCGTAGTATTTTTCCAGTTCGGATACCGCCTGGCTGACTGACGGCTGTGTAATATGCAGCTTCTTTGCCGCCAGACTCATACTGCCCTCGTCTGCCACAGTGGTAAAAATTTTTAAATGACGGATTGTCATACGCTTCTCCTATCCTATTGCACCCATCAGAGCATAAATAATGGTTCCAATCACGCCACTGCCAAGAATAATGGTAATGGCATTCATTTTAAATTTCCGAAGCAGAAATAATGCCACCGCAAAGATACCCAGCTCCACGACCCTGATATTACCCAGTACGATTTCTTTGATTTCTGCCTGAAACAGACCTAACATCAGAATGGAAGCACCTGCTGATGTAATCAGTGCAACAACTGCCGGTCTCATGGCACCTAAAACTACCTGTACCCCACTGACCGTACGATATTTGTAGTAAAAATGTGCTAAAATCAGACAAATGCAGAAGGACGGAATGATACAGCCAATCGAGCAGATCAGTACGCCGGGAATTCCGGCAATTCTCATTCCCACAAAAGTAGCGGAGTTAATGGAAATGGGCCCCGGGGTCATTTCTGCCACCGTAATCAGATCGGAGAATTCCTCCAGTGTCATCAATCCGTATATATTTACAATCTGTTCCTGAATCAGGGGGATTGCGGCATATCCGCCGCCTACGCTGAACAAACCTACCTGAATAAACGCAAAAAATAATTTCAGCAATAACATTTACGCCACCTCACCTTTCTTTTTCTGCAATGTAACGAAAAGATCCAGCAGTCCGATACCGAGACATGTCAGTATCACGACCATGGCACTGACGTCCAGAAGATAGGTTGCAATAAATGCTATAATCATCATGGCGATGTATAAAATTCTCCTGGTCTTCAGCACATTGCCTGCCAGATTGATCACCACATCAAAAATAACCGCTGCCACGCCTGCTCTCATCACCTGCAGAGCTGTAGCAATAAAAGGATTGGTACGGAATTGTTCATAGAATAAAGAGATAACGGAAATAATAATCATCGGGGGAAGTATGGTTCCCAGTATCGCCGTAAGCGATCCGAGGACTCCGGCAATCCTGTAACCGATAATCACAGACGCATTTACCGGAAGCGGGCCCGGTGCAGACTGCGTAATGGCAGTTACATCCAGCATTTCCTCTTCTTCAAACCATTTCAGTTCATCCACAAATTTCTTTTTCATTAAAGAGACAATGACAAAACCACCTCCAAAGGTACACGCACTTAAGATAAACATGGTTTTAAACAACGTCCCTAATTTACTGTAATCCTTTTTCATAATGACCTCCATCATCAGGTATTTCATCTGTTCGAAGTCCGCTGTAACCTGCTTGTTCCCTGTCTTCGAACACATACACTGTATCATGAAAGGTATTATGTGTAAAATACATATGTTTTATGATTTATATAGGTATTTACCTATACCTGTTTATTCATCCATAGAATACTGCAGCATCTCATATTTGAGCCTGCTTCCTTCCATGATTTCCATGGGAAGTAAGGCTCTGGCTACCAATTTTAAATCATCACTTTCAATATCCGTTCTTTTCAGATGGGCATAATCCCCATCAATTGATACAACTTCATAGTATCTGACTTCCATTTATGAAATCTCCTCTGCATGATTTTCTGTTTCCATATCTTTTACATACAGGAATACAATCGGTTCTGCTTCGCTGAAATCCTTTTTCGGCATAACTTCCAACATTACATTACGATAGGCATTCCCGATCTGTCGCCTGTAATACACCCGGACAGCTGCACCATTCCGCATTGTGCAAAATGATGAAGCCACTCCTTAATATTTCTGGAAAAACCACATGCCTCCTCTTTTTCCCCAATATCCATTTTGATAATATCAAAATCTCCCGAATCAAGATTCACCTGCAGGATTTTAATATAAGAATCGAATATTTCACTAAAGACTTCATCCTGTTTGCGACGGTTAATGCCTTTTGTAATGTAAACCATGTCTGCATCGGATATGTAAATACCATAAATGCAATGGAGGCATGGAATACAGCTAAAAGAATC
>JBJFCA010000051.1:0-4783 GCA_051888725.1 Lachnospiraceae bacterium | reverse complement strand
GCCCGCCACTTCCAAAGCATTTGAAACCGGTGAATGGAGAACCCAGACTCCCGTCACGGACTGGAATAAATGCAAGCAGTGCCTGCTCTGTGTTCCCTATTGCCCGGACAGCTGCATTGCAGTGAAAAACGATAAAAGACAGGATTTTGATTATGACCATTGTAAGGGCTGCGGCATCTGTGCCAAGGCATGCCCCTTCGGTGCCATCAGTATGAGGGAGGGAAAATAATGAAAAGCAAAGCAATAAAGACCTGCATGTCCGGAAACGAAGCGGTTGCCCATGCAATCAGACAGATTAATCCGGATGTGATGCCCGCATTCCCCATAACGCCCTCTACCGAAATTCCCCAGTTTGTAGCTTCCATGATTGCAAACGGCGAAATCGATACCGAGTTTATTCCCGTTGAGAGTGAACACAGTGCCATGAGTGCCACCATGGGCGCCTCTGCAGCCGGAGCAAGAGCGATTACCGCCACTTCTTCCTGTGGTCTTGCCCTGATGTGGGAAATGCTTTATGTCACTGCATCCAGCAGACTGCCGGTAGTAATGGCACTTGTAAACCGCGGACTGACAGGACCCTTAAATATTAACGCTGAGCATTCTGACAGTATGGGCGCAAGGGATGCCGGCTGGATTCAGATTTATTCGGAAAATAATCAGGAAGTCTATGATAATTTCCTGCAGGCGCATCGGATTGCAGAGCACAGGGATGTGCACCTTCCCGTCATGATCTGCCAGGATGGTTTTATTACCAGCCACGCAGTGCAGAACATTACATTATGGGAAGATGAACCCATAAAAGAATTCGTGGGCGAATACAGACCGGAGCATTATCTTTTAAAAGAGGATGAAGCTATGGCAGTGGGACCTTATGCGGTTTCCAACTATTGTATGGAGGAAAAAAAGGCACAGGCACAGGCAATGCTTAACGCCAAGAAAGTCATTCTGGAAGTGGCAAAGGAATTTGAAGAAATTACCGGCCGGAAATACGGCTTTTTTGAAGAGTACAAGCTAAAGGATGCGGATTTTGCAGTAGTCGCAATCGGCAGTGTCTGCGGTACGGCAAAGGATGCGGTGGACAGGCTTCGGGCACGCGGCATTAAGGCAGGGCTTTTGAAAGTCAGAGTTTTCCGTCCTTTTCCCGGGGAAGAAATGGCCCTGGCCCTTAAGCACTGCAAATCCATTGCCATTATGGACCGCTGTGAGAGCTACAGCACAAACGGAGGCCCTTTAGGCGCTGAACTGATGGCAGCTCTTTACAGGGAAAAGGTTACTGCTGAGGCGGTTAATGTGATGTATGGTCTTTCCGGTCGTGATGTACGTGTGGAAGATATGGAAGAAGTTTTTGACTGGCTTATCAAAATGGCCGGAGGTGAACTGAAGTTTAGCGAATATCCTTATTTGGGACTGCGTGATTAAATGTGCAAGAAAGGAATTTTCCATGGTAAAGAATACTTTTGATTTTAGAGAAATACAGGCAAGAGAGGAAAGACTGGCTCCCGGTCATAGAATGTGTGCGGGATGCGGCGGTACCATTGCAGTCCGGAATGTATTGAAAGCACTTCATCCCGGAGACAAGGCAGTTGTGGGCAACGCAACCGGATGTCTGGAAGTATCCACTTATATGTATCCGTATACAGCTTATGAGGACAGCTACATCCACAGTGCATTTGAAAATGCGGGTGCAACCCTTTCCGGTGTAGAAACCGCTTATCATGTACTCCGTAAAAAAGGTAAGATTTCTTCCGACTATAAATTTATTACGTTCGGTGGCGACGGCGGTACCTACGACATTGGGCTGCAGTCCCTGTCCGGTGCCATGGAACGCGGTCACGACATGGTATATGTCTGCTATGACAATGGTGCCTACATGAATACCGGTGTGCAGCGTTCTTCCGCAACTCCCATGTATGCGGATACCACCACCACTCCCAGCGGCAAACAGTCAGACGGAAAGCCGCAGGCAAGAAAGGATCTGGCAGCAGTAATGGCAGCCCACAATATTCCTTACGTTGCCCAGACCACTTTTATAGGCAACATGAAAGATCTTTATGAGAAATCCGAGAAAGCAATCTATACGCCCGGTCCCGCATTCTTAAATATCATGGCTCCCTGCCCCAGAGGATGGAAATACGATGCTCCGGATATTATCGAAATCTGCAGACTGGCTGTGGAGACCTGCTACTGGCCATTATTTGAGGTGATTGACGGCAAGTGGATCTTAAATTACAAGCCCAAAAGCAAACTTCCCCTGGAGGATTTTCTGAAAAAACAGGGACGTTTTAAACACCTTTTCACACCCCAAAACGAGTATTTGATAGAGGCATTTCAGAAGGAAACCGACCGCAGATGGGAAGAGCTGCTTAAGAAGTGTGAAATGTAATGGTATCGGCAGATTCATAAATTGTTTGAAAGTTTGTTTGAAAGTTTGTGAAAATGGGTTGATTAGAGGTGAATAATTTATTATAATTTGTAGATAAGCATAAATTTCTGAAAAATTATCGGAGATATGGGGTATATGAAGGCGAAAAAAACCAAAATTACATACTGGATTCCTTTTCTGGCAGGGTTTGTGTTCCTGGTAGCGGGATATCTGGGGCTGTACGCAAAACTGCAGATGGACAGGCAACAGGAAATCTGTATTGATATTGACAATTCTGTATATAGTGATGCCAATGTAAGTGTCGACATACATGTTACCAAACACTGGGATGATAAAGATGAAAACGGCAAGGCCTGTCGCGGTGCCCAGTATGACGGTGTCATTATCAATAATGAAAAATATACGCTTAAGGACTGGAAAATCGAAATCATTCTGCCTGACGAAGGAAGGATCGACAGCTCCTGGAATGGTACGTTTACCATGGAAGGAGACCGGGTGATTTATGTACCGGACGCAAGTATTGAGATGAATATTTTGCCGGCACATGACAGAACTACCTTTGGCTTCGTCATGTATTCTTCCCATCTGATGTTTATTCAGCAGTTCAGGGTGAGGGGGTACCTGTACAAACAACTGACGGATTATCCGTTCTTTTTTGTATTGCTCGGACTGACTGTATTGTGGATGACAGGAGTGTTTTCCCAGATTGTCTTTCTGTTAAGAACCAGAAAGATGGAACAGCGCAGGATTATGGATGAAAAGATCATCATTGATACCCTGCAGATGCTGGCAAAGCTGATTGATGCCAAGGATAAATATACCAACGGTCATTCTGACAGAGTGGCAGATTATGCGGCACAGCTGGCAACAGAAATGAATATGGACAAAGAGAAGGTCCGTCTGATCCGTTATATGGGACTGATGCATGACTGCGGGAAAATGGGTATACCCGATCAGGTTTTGAATAAACCGGACAAGCTTACGGAGGAAGAGATGGCAATGGTGCGTTCCCATACGACCATAGGCGGCAGAATCCTTGAAAACTTTACCGCCATGCCGGGCGTCAGAGAGTGTGCCCTGTATCATCATGAAAGATATGACGGAAAGGGGTATCCCGAGAAACTTGCAGGAGAGGACATTCCCCTTCTGGCCCGGATTATCTGTGTGGCGGATTCTTTTGACGCCATGAACAGTGACAGATGCTACCGAAAGCATCTGGGGAAAAAGACCATTATTCAGGAATTGCAGGAAAACGCGGGCAAACAGTTTGACCCGGAGATTGCCGGGCTTATGATCAGGCTGATCGAAGAAGGAAAGGTTATTTGTGCCTGACAGATAGGATGTTAGTGTGGCATTGCTTTCCCTTTTATGCTAAGATAATGATAGGTTTCCGTTAATAGGATAAAGAGGAAAATGCAGATGAAATTACATAGAAAAGGGTACATTAAAAATCATATGAATAAGGCAGGCATCCTTGCGCTGGCATGCACAATGCTTCTGTTTTCAGGATGCGGTGAAAAGAATAAGACTGCGCAAATCGACAAGGGCATGCAGGCAATCGAAGATATGAATTATGAAGAGGCTTTTGCCTGCTTTGATGCCGCCGAAGAAAACGGAGAGGATAAAAGGCTGATTGCCAGGGGAAGAGGCATTGCCAGCATGGGCGTTACGGATTATGAAGGTGCCATATCTTACCTGCTGGAATGCCTGTCCCTGTCGAGAGGCGTCGTGGAAAGCATGGATGTGGATGTGAACTTTTACCTGGCGGCCGCTTACCAGAAAAACAGTCAGTATGAAGAGGCACTGGAGATTTATAACGCAATCCTTGCTTTGTATCCGGGCAATACGGATGCATACTTTCTACGTGGATATGTGGAACTGGTAATGGATCAGTATGAGGCAGCCAGGGCGGATTTTGACAAAGTGATTGCACTCGAACCGGAGAATTATGTCAGACTGATTAAGGTTTATGAGGTCTTAAGGGACAACGGCTACAGCGAATGGGGCGAGGAGTACTTAAATCAGGCGTTAACCGAGCACTATGAAAAAATGAGTGCCTTTGACAGAGGCAGGATCAATTATTACCTGCAGAATTATGAAACGGCACAGGTGGACCTGGAAGAGGCCAAGAAGGCAAGCCCGGGAGATGCGGAAGTGTATCTGTATCTGGGTATGGCATATGAGGCTACCGGAGATTATAATTACGCTATCACAAACGTCTATACCGCATACCTTGCACAGAAGGAGGGTACGGCTGCCCTTTATAACCAGTTGGGATTATGTTACTTAAAACAGGAACAGTATGAGGCAGCACTGAAGGCTTTCCAGAGTGCCATGCAGATACCGGACAACGGTATGATGCAGACGCTTTCGTTTAATGAAATCGTGGCTTATGAATAT
>JBJFCA010000050.1:0-22161 GCA_051888725.1 Lachnospiraceae bacterium | reverse complement strand
ACTGACAGTGAAAATCCTTCTTGACAGAGTGGCACAGCCCGACTGCGCAAACGGTTATGTACTGGATGGATTTCCCAGAACCATTCCCCAGGCAGAAGTACTGGATAAGGCATTAACAGAACTGAATGATAAGATCGATTACGCTATCAATGTGGACGTTCCCGATGAAAATATTATCAAAAGAATGTCCGGCAGACGCGCATGTGTTTCCTGCGGCGCAACCTACCATATTGAGCACATTCCGCCCAAGAAGGAAGGCATCTGTGATAAGTGCGGGGAAAGCCTGATCCTTCGTGATGACGACAAGCCTGAAACCGTACAGAACCGCCTTAAGGTATATCATGACCAGACACAGCCTCTGATTGATTTCTATACTAAGAAGGGCGTATTAAAGAGCGTAGACGGTACTGTGGATATGCAGGATGTCTTTGCTTCCATCGTAGCTATTTTAGGATAAGAAGGAGTAATGATTTAAAATGGCAATTACGGTAAAGTCAGCAAGGGAGATTGCACTGATGCGGGAATCCTGCAAGCTCCTTGCTGATGTGTTTCAGAATATGGAAAAAGAGATTAAGCCCGGAATGTCCACCATGGATATCAATATCTTAGGCGATAAGCTGATACGGGCTCACGGATGTATTCCCAATTTCCTCCATTATAACGGATATCCCGCATCCATCTGTGTATCCGTGAATGATGAGGTGGTACATGGTATTCCCACAAAGCATCATATTCTGCAGGAGGGGGATATCGTGAGTCTGGATGCAGGCCTTATTTATAAAGGCTACCATTCGGATATGGCACGTACCATTCCGGTAGGAGAAGTCAGCGAAGAAGCAAAGCTTTTAATCGAAAGAACAAAACAGAGCTTTTTTGAGGGCATCCGGTTTGCTAAGGATGGAAACCATCTGCATGATATCTCCAATGCCATTGACACTTATATCAGTCAGTTTGGTTACGGTATTGTAAGGGATCTGGTAGGGCACGGGATCGGTACCTCCCTTCATGAAGATCCCCAGATTCCCAACTTTGCACAGAAGCGCAGAGGGCCGAAGCTTCAGGCAGGTATGACTCTTGCAGTGGAGCCCATGATCAATATCGGACGTCCCGATGTTGTCTGGCTTGATGATGACTGGACGGTTGTAACGGAAGACGGTTCTCTTTCCGCTCATTATGAGAACACCATTCTTGTTACTGACGGAGAGCCGGAAATCTTAACACTTTATTGATGTGTGGAAAGAAAGGCACAGGTAAAGCATGATAGGTATGTATGCCCGTTCAAAGGCCGGTCACGATAAAGGCATTCTTTATCTGATCATAGATGAGGATGGGGAGTCCGTCTATGTATGTGACGGACGAACCAAAACGATGGAGCATCCCAAGAAGAAAAATAAAAAGCATGTACAGCCCGTGAAGCAGTACTGTGACAGGAAACTGCTGCAGGATCTGAAAGAAGGAAAAACCGTGCGGGATGAAGAAATCAGAAAAAGTATTCAGATCTTAGAGGAAAAGGAGGGTAAAAATGTCCAAGGCAGATGTGATTGAAATTGAAGGAACCGTAATTGAAAAGCTTCCTAATACAATGTTCCAGGTGGAACTGGAAAACGGTCATAAGGTTCTGGCACATATCAGCGGCAAGCTGAGACAGAATTTCATTCGTATTCTTCCGGGGGATAAGGTAACACTGGAACTGTCCCCGTATGATTTGTCCAAGGGAAGAATTATCTGGAGAGATAAATAAACTTACTCGATCCATTATTTTGTCTACTATTTTTCAAAAAAATACTTGTAAATAGTAAAATCACATGTTATAATGTAAAACGGTCTTTTTTGAAAGGAGGGTTTAACGTGAAGGTTAGATCATCAGTAAAACCGATTTGCGAAAAGTGCAAAATCATCAAAAGAAAAGGACGTATCAGAGTAATCTGCGAAAATCCGAAACACAAACAGAGACAAGGATAATCACCAACTTGATTTTAAGGTCAGGTATGTGAGTTCTTGTCCCATTATTGTATGCGGCTGAAAATATTTCTGTAATAAAAACAGAAGTATCTTATATAGATAATGGCAGAGCTTGCGGGAGATTACTTGTTGATACCAGACAAAGAGGGAGAAAGCTTCCCGGTCTGGAAAGATCGGATCGAAACGATTGACGTCCGGTTGGGTGAAAGCCCCAATCAACTTAGTAACTATTGAATGGAGGAAACGTAAATGGCTCGTATTGCAGGTGTTGACTTACCTAGAGAAAAACGTGTGGAGATCGGTTTGACATATGTCTACGGAATCGGTAGAGTAACAGCAAACAAGATCCTCGCAGAAGCAGGTGTAAATCCTGATACCCGTGTCAGAGAGCTGACTGACGACGAAGTTAAGAAAATCAGTGAAGCAATTGAAAAACTGGATGTTGTAGTAGAAGGTGATCTGAAGAGAGAAATCGCTCTCAACATCAAGAGATTACAGGAAATCGGTTGCTATCGCGGTGTTCGTCATCGTAAAGGTCTGCCCGTTCGTGGTCAGAAGACAAAGACCAATGCAAGAACACGTAAGGGTCCTAAGCGTACAGTAGCAAATAAGAAGAAATAAGACTGTACCAGCCCCAAACAAATCATAGGAAACTGTAAACAATTTTGAGAAAGTAGGTTAGTTTATCATGGCTAAGAAAGCAACAACAGCTAATAAGAAAGTCGCTAAAAAGCGCGTAAAGAAAAACGTTGAACGTGGACAGGCACATATTCAGTCTTCTTTTAACAATACCATTGTTACACTGACTGATACAGAAGGTAATGCCTTAAGCTGGGCAAGTGCCGGTGGTCTTGGATTTAGAGGTTCAAAGAAATCTACTCCGTATGCAGCACAGATGGCAGCAGAAACTGCTACAAAAGCTGCTTTAATTCATGGATTAAAGACAGTAGATGTATTTGTGAAGGGACCCGGTTCAGGACGTGAAGCAGCAATTCGTGCTCTTTCAGCATGTGGTCTGGAAGTAGCAAGTATCCGTGACGTAACACCCGTTCCTCACAACGGATGCCGTCCGCCCAAGAGACGTCGTGTGTAGTATTGCAAATCACGGCAGCGTAAACATGAGTTGGAAGAAAGTAGCGTAAATATACGCACTGTAAACAATAATCAGAGGCTTGACCTCACAGAAAGGAATTAAAAAAATGGCAGTTAATAAAGTACCCGTACTGAAAAGATGCAGAAGCTTAGGTCTTGAACCCGCATACCTGGGTTATGACAAGAAATCCAACAGAACCTGTGCAAGAGCAGGCAAGAAGGTAAGCGAGTATGGTCTTCAGTTAAGAGAGAAGCAGAAAGCAAAATTTATCTATGGCGTTCTGGAAAAGCCTTTCAGAAATTACTATGAAAAGGCCGACAGAATGAAGGGAATGACAGGTGAAAACCTGATGATCCTTCTTGAGAGCAGACTTGACAGTATCGTTTTCAGAATGGGATTTGCAAGAACAAGAAGAGAAGCAAGACAGATCGTTGGACATAAGCATGTGCTGGTTAACGGCAAGTGCATCAACGTACCTTCCTATTTAATTAAAGCTGGCGATGTAATCGAAATCAGAGAAAAATCCAAATCTTTACAGAGATACAAAGATATCGTGGAAGTTACCGGTGGAAGACTGATTCCTGAGTGGCTGGATGTCGATATCGAAGCATTAAAAGGAACTGTAAAGGCACTCCCTACCAGAGAACAGATCGACGTTCCCGTAGACGAGATGCTTATTGTCGAATTATATTCCAAATAAGCCTTAATTAAAATTGTTCGTAAAGGAGGGTATTTGCAGTGTTTGATTTTGAAAGACCTAATATTGAGGTTGCTGAGATTTCTGAAGACAAAAAGTATGGCAGATTCGTGGTTGAACCTTTGGAAAGAGGTTACGGCATCACACTTGGTAATTCTTTAAGAAGAATTATGCTTTCTTCCCTGCCCGGCGCAGCTGTCAGCCAGGTGAAGATCGAAGGTGTGTTACATGAATTCAGTTCCATTCCCGGGGTAAAAGAAGATGTAACCGAAATCATCATGAATATCAAGAGCCTTGCGATCAGGGACAACAGCGAGACGAACGAGCCCAAGACTGCTTATATTGAGTTCGAAGGCGAAGGTGTTGTTCACGCATCCGATATTCAGGCTGATCAGGATATTGAGATCTTAAATCCGGATCAGGTAATTGCTACCTTAAGCGGCGGCAAAGATACCAAGCTTTATATGGAACTTACCATTACCAAGGGCAGAGGATATATCAGCGCCGATAAGAATAAGACGGACGATCTGCCAATCAGCGTGATTGCAATCGATTCCATCTATACACCGGTTGAAAGAGTCAATGTGACAGTAGAAAATACCCGTGTAGGTCAGATTACAGACTTTGATAAACTTACTCTGGATGTGTATACCAATGGTACATTGGAACCGGATGAGGCTGTCAGCCTGGCTGCAAAAGTACTCAGCGAACATTTAAGCCTTTTCATTGATTTATCTGAGAATGCAAAAACTGCAGAAGTCATGATTGAAAAAGAAGATGACGAAAAAGAAAAGGTAATGGAAATGAGTATTGACGAACTGGAATTATCCGTTCGTTCCTACAACTGCTTAAAGAGAGCAGGTATCAATACTGTAGAAGAGCTCACCAATAAGACAAGCGAAGACATGATGAAGGTTCGTAACCTTGGACGCAAGTCTTTGGAAGAGGTACTCGCAAAGTTAAAGGAACTGGGATTACAGTTAAAACCCAGTGATGAATAAACCCGCTGCACTAAATCCGATGGGTATGCAGATGGTTTCCCTAAGTGGCATATTATTTTGCATTCGGTATGTAAGTCCAATGTGCGAGGCCGGATGTACCATGAAAGAGAGGAAATGAAAAATGGCAAAGTATAGAAAGCTTGGCAGAACAAGCAGCCAGAGAAAAGCATTATTAAGAAATCAGGTAACCGCTCTGATCAATAACGGCAGAATCGTTACCACAGAAGCAAAGGCAAAAGAAGTACAGAAGATTGCAGAAGGCATCATTGCACTTGCTGTAAAGGAAAAGGATAATTTCGAAGAAGTTACCGTAAAGGCTAAGGTTGCCCGCAAGGACAAAGACGGCAAGAGAGTAAAGCAGATCGTGGATAAGGAAACCGGAAAGGTTCTTTCTGAAACACATCGCGACAAAGACGGTAAGATCTTAAGAATCGAAAATGGTGTGACCGTTACCGTTTATGACGAAGTAGACAAGAAGATCAAGAAGGATCAGCCTTCCAGACTTCACGCTCGTCGTCAGATGTTAAAGGTATTAAATCCTGTAGTGGAAGTTCCTACAGCAGCAGCCGGCAAGAAGAAAAACACCAAAGAAGTTGATCTTGTAGCAAAGCTTTTTGATGAAATCGCTCCCAAGTATACAGACCGTAAGGGTGGTTACACCAGAATCATCAAGATTGGCCAGCGTAAAGGTGATGCCGCAATGGAAGTTGTTCTGGAGCTTGTATAATCCGGACAATTGAGAGATTAATTGAGAATATCAGAAAAGAGATTGGTGCGAAATCATCAGTCTCTTTTTATTTTTCATATTTTTTACATAGTGTGTAGCCAAATATGTAAATTTATGGTATAATTTATATAATAGATTGGAATTATCAGTATCTTGAATTGTGCAACAATAACAAATGATGCAGGAGGATGCTTCTATGAAAATGCAATCCAAATTACTTATCGTTTCTCTGGCACCTTTGATTACGATTGGTGTACTTGTGTGTGTCCTGAGTGGTATGAAGGTCAATACCGTTGTGACCGGTACGATTGAAAACGGTCTCAGAGGCGTGGCAACGTCAGTCAGGGATACTCTATGGAACACGGAGGGAAACAGTGGCTACAGTTTATCAGAGGATGGAGAGCTTTATAAAGGAGAGTTTTATGTCTCCGGTGCTATTTCCATTGTGGATAACATTAAGCGTGCGACCGGCATGGAAGTCATCGTATATTATGATGATACCTGTATTCTTACCTCCGTTGTGGATGAAAACGGAAAAAGGATTGTGGGCACAAAGGCTGCAGAAAATATAGTACTGGAAGTTATCAGAAAGAAGGGTGAATACTTCTCCACGGAAGATGAGATTTTAGGACAAAAATACTTTGGTTATTATATTCCGTTAAATGACCGTAACGACCGTAATACAACGCCCATTGGAATGATTTTCGCCGGTATTCCGCAGGCAGAGGCCAAGGGACAGATCACGGAGATTGTGGGGCTTATATTTGTCATTATCGCCGTTATGACACTGATAGCAGCCGTATTTTTATTCTTTATCGTAAGACAGCTGGTACGGGCTCTTCACAAAGGAACCAATGCCCTGGAACAGGTTGCACAGGGAAATCTGAATATCACCCTGGATAAGAAAACCTTGAAGCGTAAAGATGAAGTGGGAAAGATTTCCAGAGCCATTATGAAGCTTCGGGAAGAGCTGGTATCCATTATCGGTTCCATAAAGCAGCACAGTGATGAACTGGCCGCTTCCGCAGAGTATCTAAGCCGTAAGATGGCAGAAACATCCGATACTTTATCCCAGGTGGAAAAAACGGTCGGAGAGGTTTCAGACAGCGCTACCAGCCAGGCTTGCGAAACACAGCATGCGACCAACGACGTTATCCACATGGGAGATATGGTATCCGACACTGCAAAAGAAGCCGAGACGATGTATGCCAATGCCCAGAATATGAGCAGGCTTGGAAATGAAGCATTTGAAACCCTGCATGAGCTTCGGGATATCAACAGCCATGCAAAAGAGTCCATTGATGCCATATATGAACAGACTAACAATACCAATGTTTCCGTTCACAAAATCAGAGAGGCTACAGGTCTGATTACTTCTATCGCAGAGGAAACAAACCTGTTATCCTTAAATGCTTCCATTGAGGCTGCAAGAGCCGGGGCACAGGGCAGAGGCTTTGCAGTGGTAGCATCCCAGATCCAGAAGCTGGCGGAGCAGACCAACGAATCAGCTAACCAGATTGAAGAAATTATAGCGTCCCTCATTGCTGACTCCGAGCGCGCAGTAGAAACCATGGATATCGTAAAAGAAAACATGGATAAACAGTTGGAGAATGTAAGCCGCACGGATGAAAGATTTGAGGAAGTAATGCAGGGTATTTCCGATTCCCTGAATGCAATTAACAGAATTACCGTGAAGACGGAGGAAATGGATAAATCCAGAGTAAACGTAGTAGACAGTGTGCAGAGCCTTTCCGCAATTGCGGAGGAAAATGCAGCCAGCACGCAGGAAAGCTCTACATCCATTACCGAAATCAATAATGTCATGACAGAAATCGCAAGAAAAGCGGGAGAGTTGAAGGATATCGCAAATCAGATGGAAGAAAGAATGACGGTATTCAAGCTGACAGAAGAAGATTAAGGCAGTGCTTTTTGAAAATGCTGGTAGTCCTTGCAGGAATTCCAGTTACCGCCCCAGGTAAAGCCGTGCTCTAAGAAGAGCCGGCAACACAAATCGTCAGCATCAATTTTATAAGGAAATGTATTTGAGCGGTCAGCATAGTATTCACCTTCTGCGGGTGATACGATCTGGCCGCCGTTTTTGTCATAACGGACATAAGGGTTGTACAGCGGGTTGATATCAATTGCAAGGCCATATGCGTGTTTGGAAAGCGAAGTGGTGCCATCCACCTCCCTGTAATTAAAGCAGGAGGTGTTGTTATCTGTCATGGAGGCCAGATCATCCCCATCATAGAGGTCTACTAATGTGATTTTTTCAATCTGGTATTCTGCAAGATAAAGTTCATAAAAGATCTCTGAAAGGTCATCAGCGATATATTTATTACAAATCAATTCCCCTTCTGCAGGATTTCCTGCAAAATCATAATGCAAAACATGTAAATATACAAGATCTTCGTCTGAAATCACATTAAGGTCAGAAATGTCATCTGAGCCCGAAAGCTTATCAGAGTCGGCAGGAAAAGATTTTCCGGTAATATAGGTTAAAAGTTCGTCAGAAAGCGGTTCGTAGTAAAATTCGTCCTGATACGTCACACGGGCAGGGGAGGGGGCACCATTGTAGTGCAGAAGCAACAAAACATCTGCCTCCTGTGTACCCTGCGCCGGGGAATCCGATACCTGTGTCTGTGTATCCTGCGCCGGGGAATCCGCTGTCTGCGTCTGTGTATCCAGCACCGGGGAATCTGCTGTCTGCGTTTCCTGCTCAGTAGTCTGGGATTCCTGACGTTCTTTTTCATAGTCTAAAAGGGTACCGCCTTTTCCACTGAACTTATGGGATAAGTAGGAGAAAAGCAGTATGATAAAGAGCAGTATCGCACTATATTTGATAACCATTTTTACGGGAAAAGAATTTTTGTTCATAAGTACCTCTTTCTAAGTCTATTGTAGCAACTTTTTTACATTTTGAAAACTGTTGTATTTCACGCTCTTTCATAGTAAAATGAATTTTACGGGCAAGTTCCGATGCCGTTAAGACAGGAAAGGCAAGGTTGGATATGGGAATTATTAAGACAGAAGATCTTGTATATGAATATATCAGACGTGATGAGGACGGAAATGTGGAGGGCATCAACCGTGCAGTGGATGATGTGACGTTAGACATTAAGCAGGGCGATTTTATTGCTATCTTAGGACATAACGGGTCCGGCAAATCCACCCTTGCCAAGCATATGAATGCCATCCTGTGTCCTACGGAGGGAACTGTTTTTGTGGACGGTATGGATACCGGGAAGGAAGAAAATGTCTGGAACATCAGGCAGACTGCGGGAATGGTATTTCAAAATCCGGACAACCAGATTATCGGACAGGTTGTGGAAGAGGATGTGGGATTCGGACCGGAAAATATGGGCGTCCCCACAAAAGAAATCTGGGAGCGCGTGGAGGAAAGCCTGAAGGCAGTGGGAATGTATGAGTTCCGCAAATATTCTCCCAATAAACTCTCCGGCGGACAGAAACAGAGAATTTCCATTGCCGGTGTACTGGCCATGCATCCAAAGTGTATTGTGCTGGATGAACCTACAGCCATGCTGGACCCCAATGGCAGAAAAGATATTATCCGGGCTGTGAGGGCTTTAAACGATGTGGAAGGCATTACCGTTATCCTGATCACCCATTATATGGAAGAAATCATACATGCGGATAAGGTGTTTGTGATGGATAAGGGCAGCATTGCCATGCAGGGCACGCCCAGGGAAATTTTTTCGCAGGTAGAAAAGCTGATGTCTTTAAGACTGGGGGTTCCCCAGGCAACATTGCTTGCCTATGAACTGCAGAAGAGAAACGTTCCGCTGCCGGACGGCATTTTAAGTCGTGAAGAACTGGTAGAAGAAATTACAAAGATTAAGATGAGGAAACAGCAATGCCACTGATAATGGATCATGTAAGTCATGTATACGGAGATGACACGGCGCTTGCCGTTAAGGCGCTGGATGATGTGAGCCTGACAATCCCGGATGGGCAGTTTGTGGGACTGATCGGACATACCGGTTCCGGCAAGTCTACGCTGGTGCAGCATTTAAACGGTTTGTTAAAGGCTACCTCCGGACATATTTATTTTAACGGTAGAGATATTGATGATGAGGATTTTCCCAAAAAAGAACTGAGAAGCAAGGTGGGACTTGTATTCCAGTACCCGGAGCATCAGCTTTTTGAGGCGGATGTTTTCTCAGATGTCTGCTTCGGACCGAAAAATCTGGGACTCAGTAAGAAGGAAACGGAATTAAGAGCCTATGAAGCTTTGAAAAAAGTCGGCCTTCCTGATGATTGTTTTTACCAGTCCCCTTTTGAATTGTCAGGCGGGCAGAAAAGACGTGTGGCAATTGCCGGTGTGCTTGCCATGAAGCCGGAAGTGCTGATTCTGGATGAACCCACTGCCGGTCTGGATCCTAAGGGCCGGACGGAGATTTTAGAGCAGATTTCTGCACTTCGAAAAGAAAGCGGTATCACCATTATTCTGGTATCCCACAGTATGGAAGATGTGGCAGAGTATGTGGACAGAATTCTTGTGATGAATCACGGAAAACTTTTTCTGGATGATATTCCGAGAGAGGTGTTTAAGCATTATAAAGAACTGGAAAAAATCGGTCTTGCAGCACCGCAGGTGACTTATATCATGCATGAACTGAAAGCAAACGGTCTGGATGTGGACGTGAACGCCACAACCATTGAAGAAGCGGCAGAGTCGATTCTGAAGGCTCTGTAAAGAAAGGCTTAGAGTTATGTTAAGAGACATTACACTGGGACAATATTACCAGACAGATTCCTGTATACACAGACTGGACCCGCGTGTGAAGCTGGCCGGTACTGTGATGTTTATCATATCCCTGTTTTTCTTTGACAATATATGGGGATATTTGTGTGCAGCCATATTTCTGGCTGTTGTGATCAAATTGTCGAAGGTACCTTTTAAGTTTATGGTAAAGGGTATGAAGTCGATTCTGTTTTTACTGCTTCTTACCGTGGTGTTTAATCTGTTCTTAACACCCGGCGAAGTGGTATTTACCTTATGGAAGCTTACGATTACAAAAGAAGGTATCAGAATAGCGGTATTTATGGCAATCAGGCTGTCCATGCTGATTATCGGCTCCTCCATCATGACGCTGACCACCACGCCGAATAACCTGACGGACGGTATGGAAAAAGCACTTGGATTTTTAAAGGTCTTCAAACTTCCGGTACATGAAGTTGCCATGATGATGTCCATTGCCCTGCGGTTCATTCCCATATTATTGGAAGAAACAGACAAGATCATGAAGGCACAGATTGCAAGAGGCGCAGATTTTGAGAGCGGTAATCTTTTTAAGAGAGCAAAAGCCATGGTTCCCCTTCTGGTTCCGCTTTTTATCTCAGCATTCCGACGCGCAAACGATCTGGCAATGGCAATGGAAGCCAGATGCTACAGGGGCGGAGAGGGCAGAACCAAGATGAAGCCCCTGATTTATAAGAAAAGGGATGCCATCGGCTACGTGACGCTGTTTCTTTACCTTGGTGTGAGCATTGCAGTGGGCAGATTTTTATTTTGATATAAGGCCTGTTAGTATTTTGCAATGTATTCCGCATGATTCAAAATTTGATACTATGATAGTTTGTTGATAAGGGGTCTACATGAAAAAAAGATATATGCTTTCGGTGGCATATGACGGCACAAATTACAGCGGATTTCAGGTGCAGCCGGGTATTCCCACCATAGAAGGAGAACTGAACAGATGCCTGTCAGAGTTTTTGGGGACATCACTGCAGGTCATTGGTGCCAGTCGCACGGATGCAGGCGTACATGCACTTTGTAATGTGGCGGTTTTTGATGCGGACACCAATATACCGGCCGAAAAGCTTTCTTATGCCCTCAACAGATATCTGCCGGAAGATATCCGGATACAGGCGTCTTTGGAGGTAGCACCGGATTTTCATCCCAGACACACGGATTCCAGAAAAACATATGAGTACCGGATCGTAAGCCGGGAATTTCCGTTACCGACGCAGAGGCTGTATGCCTGTTTCACGTATCATAAACTGGACGTGGAAAGCATGCGGGCAGCGGCGGCTTACCTTGTGGGACAACATGACTTCAAGAGCTTTTGTGCGGCAGCAGCCGTGGTGGAAAGCACGGTTCGTACCATATATGATATTTCGGTGGAAGAGCAGAACGGAGCAATCATCATCAGGGTTTGCGGCAACGGATTTTTATACAACATGGTGCGCATTATCGCAGGTACGCTGATGGAAATCGGCAGGGGAAAATGGGAACCGGACAGGATGCAGGACATTCTTGCAGCAAAGGACCGGAAAGCAGCAGGCCCCACGGCGCCGGCATGTGGTCTTACACTGGTAAAATATGAATTTTCAGGGTTGACAGACACGTTTTGATGGAATATAATATATGACTGTGGCAGTGCGTAAATTATGAAGCCAAAGCCCCGGCAACATAAGGAAACACTGCAATCGGAACTGTTTGGAAGAATTTTATCAGGTGGCCGGACATCTGCCGGGTAAGATTGCCGAAGAACAAAAGAACAGCAGTACAATTTATGGAGGAAATATCATGAAAACATTTATGGCTAATCCGGCTACAATCGATAGAAAATGGTATGTAGTAGACGCTACTGACATGACACTGGGTCGCCTGGCATCTGAAGTTGCCAAGGTTCTCAGAGGCAAAAACAAGCCTGAATTCACACCTCATGTTGATACCGGAGATAATGTAATCGTTATCAATGCAGAAAAAATTTCTGTAACAGGTAAGAAGTTAGATCAGAAAGTATACTTCCGTCATTCAGAATATGTCGGTGGTGTAAAAGAAACAACCTTAAGAGAATTATTAGCTAAGAAACCTGAGCAGGTAATCGAACTTGCTGTTAAGGGTATGCTTCCCAAAGGACCTTTAGGCAGACAGATGTTTACCAAGTTGCATGTATACGCAGGACCTGAGCACAAGCATGAAGCTCAGAAACCTGAAGTATTGACATTCTAACAGGACTGGAAGGAGGAAATAAAAATGGCTAAAACAGCAAGATACTACGGTACAGGTAGAAGAAAGAAATCCATCGCAAGAGTATACATTATGCCCGGAACAGGCAAAATCACCATAAATAAGAGAGATATTGATGATTACTTCGGATTAGAGACCCTGAAGGTTATCGTTCGCCAGCCTCTTACTGCTACAGATAACGTAGATAAGTTTGATGTACTTGTTAATGTTCGCGGCGGCGGTACATCCGGTCAGGCAGGTGCAATCCGTCACGGTATTGCAAGAGCACTTTGCCAGGCAGATGCAGACTACAGACCGGTACTTAAGAAGGCAGGCTTCTTAACCCGTGATCCTCGTATGAAAGAACGTAAGAAGTACGGCTTAAAGGCAGCTCGTAGAGCACCGCAGTTCTCAAAGAGATAATCAATTTCAAAACTCAGGACGTCTCAGGGCGTTTCAGAACGGTTTATTACACTCCAGGACATTTGTCTTGGGGTGTTTTTTGTGAGAACTGTGGTACAATAGGTTTGTATGAAATAATCGTTTGTTTAGAGATTAATCATATAATATAGATAGTACATCTACGTGAAAGGAGCATATTTATGACAAATTGAGCAATAAGTTTTTGTATGATTTTGTTTCATTGCTTTATGTCTACAATGAGTTTATCAATGTAGAAGTTGTGAAAGAGAAAAGATTTAAGCAGATACAAGAATTTATAGATGGTCGTGCAGTAAAAATAAAGAGTATTTTGATAAGAATGAATGTATAAAAACTGCATACACATTTTTTAAAAAAGTTTTTGACTATATAATTGAAGCGTGTTAAAATTGGTACACGATTAAAAAATTAAATTTTTGTAGGGAATGGGTTTTTACTCGTTCCCGATTTTTTTGTCTAAACCGTAGACAAGTTGTGGCGTGCTTGCCAAAAAAGATTCACTGAATCTTTTTTCTGACGCTTGTACAGTTCTCAAAAGCTATGAATGCGAGATCCAGTATTTTAAATGGTTTTTAAATGGTTGATAATTTGACGGAACAATGAAAAATGCTATGAAATTACATGGGTAACTGACACGTAACGAACAAAGTGGCGAGAAGTGATAGAAAATAAGAGCTTGATGTTCACCAAGAGATGGAAAACGAATATTTTTATTTTCATTCGTTAAAGCGACAGCCCTTTTTTAAGTCATATTTGTGGTATGCTTATACTGTCAAAGATATATTGTTAAGAACATATAAGATACGAGGAGGAATAATTGATGCAGAATTGGGAGCTCTCTAAAGATGGAAAGCCAATGAATAGAATTAATCCTTTGATTTAGGAGGTGATGGTATGTTCCCGAAAGTAGTGCAAGTGATACCCATGAAAGATTTTTCTGTTTATGTATATTTCGAAGATGGAAAAATTGTATGCTATGATATGACCCAAATGATAGAGAAAGAAGCGTTTCAAACCTTGAAAGATATAAATGTTTTTATAGATACCTGTACGGTACTGAATGATACTCTGGCATGGGATATTTGTAAAAACAGAGATAATACAACCTGTTTAGATATTGATCCGGATACGTTGTATGAATTACCTAATGTGAAAGAGAGCATAGCTTAGTTTTGATTCAGGAAAGTGTAGATGCCTTAGAATCGAGGTTCTAAGTTCTCAAAGAGATAATAAGTATTTTCACATGCATTAGAGCCGGAGGAACATTGGGGACAGATTGATACTGACATTTGAAACAGAGTCGGTTGCACTAAACAGAAAAATGATTGAGCAAAATGTAAGAAGATATCTGACGTAAACAAAGATTTGACGTAAACAAATATCTGATATAAACAGATATCTTTCAGGAAAATGGCAGATAAATGTTATAAAGCACCGTTTTTGACCGATATATAATATATGTGGGTCGATATTTCCGGGGAGATATGCAGAAGGATCTGTGGAAGTAAAGGAGATCATTTTTAGATTGATTTTCAGCAAGAAAAATTGATGAATTAAGTAATTTTTATGTTATACTTATTGATGTAGCAGTTCTGACAGGGGGAAATGTATGCAAAAGATAAAGGAAGATCAGAAGGGATTTACGCTGGTGGAGCTGGTTGTGGTACTTGTGATCCTTGCCATTTTGGCAGCGATTCTGATACCGCAGCTGTTAGGTTTTATAGACAGGTCGAAGAAAAGTCAGGATATTCTCAATGCGCGGAATTGTATGACAGCCATGCAGGCAGAGCTTACGGAATTGTATGCGCGGGATTCAGTAGTGGGACTGAATGAGGCGAGTCTTGTAGGCAGTAATATTTATGGGGATGTTTCATGGCTGGGCACGCCGGAGGCACAGAAAATTCTGGCAACAGCAGATGTGGATCCCTATATGCTGATAGTAGGGCTGGGGGACTATGCAACCTATAGGGATACCAATCTGCATAAGGCATATACGGTTTATTTTGTAGCGTATTGGCCGGAAAAAGAGAAAGATCCCATTTTCTTTGACGGAACAGAGTGGAAGTCAGAGTACCCATGGAAAAAATCAGGTGGGAACACTTTTACCGTAAACGGAGAGGACATTAAGCTACAGTTTTATTTCATTAAGGCGCCGAGTACGGATATGTCAAAGAACTGGAACGAATTGAAAAAGTATTTAGGAGTAAAGCAATAGCAGAAAAGGGGCTGCTGTTGCCGGCATAATTATCTGTACAAAAGAAAAATCTTGGACAAATACAGGGAAGTATAAATGAAAACATTAAGACAGTTAATCAGCAGCTATATGTATCGGGTCACTTGTGCCGTGGTAGTGGTCATTATTCTTATACTGCTTATTGTACAGGCATCGACCGAACAAAGGCGTGCCGGTGAGGATGCAGCAAGGACAATTACACAGATTCAGTCGGTTCTTGGGGATAACCAAAAGGAACTTGCAGAAATCAAAAAGGAATACAAGCAGACATGTCTGCATAATGCGGAAACCGTAGCACGTATTATTGAGAATGACCCGGATGTTCTAAACAGTGTAGAGGGGCTGAAAGAAATCGCGGCTATGGTAGAAGTAGATGAGATTCATGTATTTGATACCACAGGAACGATTGTAACAGGTACGCATCCTGAGTATTATGGACTTACCCTTGATTCCGGTGAGCAGATTCGATTTTTTAAGCCAATGCTTACAGATAAAAGCTTAAGTCTGGTGCAGGATATTGCTCCAAATACTGCAGAAGAGAAATCCATGCAGTATTCCGCTGTATGGAGTGAAAACGGGGAATTCATTGTACAGGTAGGTATGGATCCTGTCAATGTCATGAAGGTGACGGAGAAAAATGAGCTTTCCTATATTTTTTCGCTGTTTCGGGTTAATCCGGCTGCAAATTATTATGCAATTGATGCAGAAAGCGGAGAAATCATAGGCTCATCAGATTTAGACTCAGTGGGATTGCATGCTTCGGAAGCAGGGTTTGATTTACAGGACATTGAGAACAAGACAAAGGGCTTCCATACAAAACTCAATGGTAAATTATATTTCTGTGTTTTCCAGAAGTGGGATAACACCTATATCGGGCGGGTGCTTGCCGGTTCCTATCTTTACCAGCGGATACCGGTTACGACTTTTTATATCCTGATCAGCCTTATCATTGTGGCAATCTTTCTGGCAAAAGCAGTTGTCAGGTATATGAATAAATATGTAGTGAGTGGGATCAGTGATGTAAATGAGAAACTGCAATTAATTGCCAACGGTCATCTGGAGGAACATGTGGAAATCCGAAGCAGTGCGGAATTTGCAGAATTGAGCAATTTTGTGAATTTCATGGTAAGGAGCCTGCTTAATAATAACAAGAAAATGTCTTATGTACTGAGCAAAACCAATATGTGCATTGGTACCTATGAATACGGTGGGCGCAGGAAGGGCGTGTATTATACAGAATATACGCCACGGATTCTGTCGCTGGATGGTGACGAGATGGCACAGTTTTCTACGGATGCACAGGCGTTTGCGGCGTTTCTTGACGATATCAGGCAAGAGCCGCTGCAAGACGAGCCGGGAATTTACCGGCACGGAGAACAGTATATCAGACTGGAAGAAATCCGGAATGGTGAAGAGGTTCTCGGCGTGGTAGTAGATGTAACGGCTGAGATTACAAAGCGACTGATGGTCGAGAAGGAAAGGGATGTGGACGCCTTAACAGGTCTCTACAACAGACGCGGCCTGGATACGGAACTGACACGGTTATTCAAAGAGAAAGAAAAGCTTGCACACAGTGCCATTATTATGATAGATGCTGATGGACTGAAAGGTATCAATGATACTTACGGACATGAAAAAGGTGACCTTTTCCTGAAGAGGATGGCACAGACCATTGCCGATGTGGGAACAAGGAGCAGTGTTGCCGCACGACTGGGAGGCGACGAGTTTGTACTATTCCTGTATGGCTATGAGAGTGAGGAAGAACTGCAACGTGCCATCAGCAGCCTGGAACATATACAATCCGGCAGCTTTGCGGCACTGGACGAAAATATTAATGTGCCTCTGCGGTTTTCACTTGGTTATTGCATGACGGATAAAGAGAGCGATTACCGGAAGCTTTTGCAGGAAGCAGATCAGAAAATGTACCGGAATAAGGCAGAACGTAAAAGTGGTATCGGCGTAGAAGGTTGAAATGACTGTCGTTTTTGCGAAATGAAATTCGTGAAAACGGCAGTTTTTTTGCAGTTTTACTTGACATGACTGTATCTAAGGTGTATATAATCATATATACACTACATATACAAGATGATTACAAGATATAGAAGTGCAACAAAAGCGCATTATGAGTGTATCAAGAGTACAACAAGAACATATCCCCAGTGTATTATGAGTGTATCATGAGTACAACAAAAGCACATCCACAGTGTATAAAGTGTGCATCTAAAGTGCGTCAAAATGACAGGAGATTTTTGTATGATTATCATGCAGGGCGTTTCAAAACAGCTGAAAACCTTCCGGCTGAAGGATATGAATATAGAGATTCCGGATGGCTATATCTGTGGTCTGGTGGGCTTAAACGGAGCCGGAAAGACCACGCTTTTACATTTGCTTTTAGGATTGTACCGCCCGGATAAGGGAACGGTTAAAATAGATGACAGGGAATATCCCGGTATGGAAAAGGAAATTCATGATGAAATGGGTACCGTGCTG
Organism: Lachnospiraceae bacterium; assembly: GCA_051888725.1. Taxonomy (GTDB): domain Bacteria; phylum Bacillota; class Clostridia; order Lachnospirales; family Lachnospiraceae; genus Acetatifactor. The sequence continues at coordinate 4,538 of JBJFCA010000050.1, read as the reverse complement.
GTGGAAGAATTATTGGATCCGGATGCTTCCGTCATGGAGAACGGGGAGCGATACGGGAAATTTTACAGTCATTTTAACAGACAGCAGTATCTGGATAATCTTGCACAGTTTCATCTTGCGGCAAACAGCAGATTCGGTAAGCTGTCCAAGGGACAGAAACTGAAATGTCAGTTTGCATTTGCACTTGCCTGCAATCCTAAGTATCTGATTCTGGACGAGCCTACTGCAAATTTTGACCCGGAATTCAGGACAATATTTTTGAAACGTATACAGGAATTTGTGTCGGATGGCACCAGAACAGTCCTATTGGCGACCCACATGACGGAAGATCTGGATCGTCTGGCGGACTATCTGATTTATCTGGAGAAAGGCAATCTGATCTATTCCGGTGATCTGGAAACCTTCAGAGAGCGTTACAGAATCATAAGCGGAGAAAAATACAAAATAAAACTTTTTAGCAAAGAGGATCTGATCAGTCTGGAGGAGCGGGCGTACGGTACCAAAGCTCTCATAAGGCATCACGGATACAATACGTATGATCCAACTCTGAAGGTGACTTATCCTTCCATCGAGGAATTTATGTATTTTTACAGCAAGAGAGGAGATGAGTCAAAATGAAGACAACGCCGGTTCGGGAATACCTGCACGGATGGAAATGGGGCAGGCTGGAAAATATGTTCAAACAAAACAATTCTGCATTTTTCCTTGTGGTCTATTTCCCATTGATGTTACTTGTGGCAGGTGCTCTTTGCGGGGAGGATTTTACTGTAGCGGATATGGTGATGGAATTGGGGCTGACACTTCCTTTTGTGCTTGTATGGTGTTCAATGATGCTGCATCCGGTAAGACTTTCTAAAATGTACTACCTTTGCCCACAGACGGCAGCAGAGCGGGAAAAAATGGTGATTCATTCATACTGCTTCAGGTTTGGGGTTCACATGTTCCTGTTTTGTATAGGTTTTGTTTTTGTTTTCGGAGCAGGAACTTTTCGTTTGGAAAGTTTGATTTTATTGCTTTTGAATGCTGTTCTGGTCAGTTCATTCATTCCGGTGGGAGTACAGGCAGCAGGAGCCTATTACAGACAACTTTTTCTGACTCCGGTTATCATGATTACGGATCTTGCCCAGCTGGCCCTGATTTCAGATACACAATCACAGCCGGTGATACAAATCATACTGTATGCCGTTTTTTTCCTGATTGAACTTCCTTTGTATATAGGAATTTTCAAATATACCAGAAAGGAACTGCAGGCAGCAGCTGTGTTTGAGGAGGAAAGCGCATGAACATTCAGATCAATATTTTACCCCAGGGTACGCTGGCTATCTATGAGCAGATTGTATTACAGCTTAAGAATGCGATTGTGACAGGAGCACTTAGCGCAGGGGAGGCGCTGCCTTCCATACGTTCGCTGGCAGCAGACTTACAGGTCAGTGTGATCACCACAAAGAGAGCCTATGAGGAACTGGAAAAAGAGGGACTCATCCGTTCTGTGGCGGGAAAAGGTTTTTATGTCTGCGAATATAATACCGATTATCTTATGGAAAAACAGTTAATGATGCTGGAAAAAAGATTATCGGAGATTATTTTTGAGGCAAAAACAGCCGGATTAAGCTGCGAAGATGTGGTAGAAATGGTCCGGGCACTTTATGAAGAAAGGGAGTAATACCTATGGCGGAATATGCACTAAGAATTACCAATGTAACCGGTAAGAAAAGAAAATTTCATCTTTCCGATGTGAACATGGCATGTGAGCCGGGATTTATTTATGCCATTACCGGGGAGAATGGGGCCGGTAAGACTACGCTGATGCAGTACATCTTAAAAGAAAATGCCCGGTATAACGGTGAAATCCTATTGTATGGTGAAAATATCAGGAAGCATCATGCACAAGCCATGAGCATGATTGGTTTTGTATCGGAAGACAACGTGTTTTTTGAGGATCGGACCGGTAAGCAGAATGCAGAGCTTTTGGGACTTCTGTATGATGACTTTGACAGGGAGTTATTTTGCAGCTCCATGGAAGAGATGCAGGCACCTTTGGGCACTACCTACAGAAAGATGTCGAGGGGCGAGAAAATGAAGTTTCAGCTGTCTTTTGCCATTGCCCATCACAGTAAACTTTTTCTGTTGGATGAAGCAACAGCCGGGATGGATCCGGTATTCAGAAGGGAGTTTTTTGATATGCTGCGGAAGCTTCTGACAGAAGAAGACCGCTGTGTACTGATGACCAGTCACAACATGACGGAGATTCAGAAACAAACGGATTATGTTGCCATTATGGAACAGGGAAAATTAAGTCCCTTCAGGGAAAGCATGGAGGAAAATTAGATGAGAATTGATCATGCACAGCAAAAGGCTTTGGAAAGATTTTTTAAGGAAGAAACCACATGGTTTGCAAATCATGTGCTATATCGGTTCCTTGCTATTCTGTTAATTGGGATTTCCCTGATTATGCTTTGCTTCCCGTATCTTTCGTGGGCAGAGGAAACGGATAAAAGCTTAGGAATTGCGCTTCTGTGGGTGTATATGCTGTATTTGTATGGTACGGTTTATCTTGTATATCCCTATTCGGTTTACAAGGAGCAGACGGGAATACCCAGGACGATTTATGAACTGGTAAGGTACCTTCCTGTATCCATCGCCCAGATCTGTATTTTTAAGAGCAGGAAAGTCATGAAACCGTGCCTGTGGATTACGCTGTTTACGATTGCAGTGCGGGTGAGCTTTTCTATTGGCTGCTACCATAGGTTTTCATTTATGGATGTCCTGCTGCCGGCGGTATTTCTGTTTGGCGTTCCCGTTCTGCTTTCCGTGACAGAGGCACTGGTGAGAACCTGACAGTGTTGCAGATATCCTGCTAAATGGTGATTGTTCCCCCGGACAGAATATGATACAATATAATAAATATCTTACATAAAAGGAGAGATAGGATGAGCCAGGAAATTGAAACTTATGATAATCGGAAACCGGAAAACGTTCAGCCGGTACAGAACAATCCTTATCCGAACGGATATGGAAATGATGCCTATGGCAATAATGCATACGGAAACAATGCATACGGAAACAATGCGTACGGCAATAATGCCTACGGGAACAACACTTACGGAAACAATGCGTATGGGAATAATGCTTATACATATTCAAATTCCCAGAATCCTCAGAATGAGAAGACCGGATTATCCATTGCATCCATGGTACTTGGTATTGTGGGTATCCTGGCATGCTGTATTCCTCTTTTCGGTATACCCGTAAATCTGGTAGGATTGATTCTGGGTATCGTAGGCATTAGAAAAGGTGGTAAAGGAATGGCTATCGCAGGTATTATCCTCTGTTCCATCTTTTTGATTCTGACAATCTGCAATGCTGCATTGGGTGCGTATATCAATTTGAATTATGCCGGAGACAGTATGAGATTTCTGGAGGATATCGGTATTTCCGTGTAACCATAATTACACGGAACAGCAGATACATGGACAGCAGATACAAGGAACAGCAGATACAAGGAACAGCAGATACATGGAATATTAGATACATGGAATATTAGATACATGGAATATTAGATACATGGAATAGTGGAAAAGAGCAGAATAGAATGCTGATCTGGGGCTGTCGCACTAAGTTTGGTGCGCAGCTCCTTTTTGTATGCCCTATTATAGAAATCCATTCAGAAATACACAAAAATATGACAATAAGTTAAAATTGGCTTAATTCTCTCTATGGCATATAGAGAAGTTATGTATTTGTATGTAAAATATATATCGTGACGGCACATCTTTCCAATTTGCAGGAAACCGAAAATAAAACCTGATAGGAAGGCATGTGAAAATATTATGTGTAAAAGGGAAAACAATATGAAAAACAATGGACGGATATACCGGAACAGCATGGTCGTTTTCATGCTGGCTGTAATGGTAACAGGGTGTGGATTTCCAAAAACGGACTGGAAGGTAACACAGTATGCAGATGAGTCCGGCGGTCAGGCGAATTTTTATACTCTCAGCAGTAACCGCGGAGATCTGATTGTTGTTGACGGGGGAACAGAAGAAAATGCCGATTATGTGAAGAGCGTGATTGAAGAAAAAGGAGGAGAGGTGGATGCATGGATTTTAACCCACCCACATCCGGATCACATCGGTGCTTTTGTGCAACTGTATCAAGATCCCGAAATCAGAATAGAAAAGGTCTATGATAATGGGGTAGCGTTAACGGAATACGAAGCAGTAGATCAGGAATGGGACGAGATTGCAATATTTAAAGAATATCTGACCATAACAGATGGTGCCGGAAATGTGGAAAGTGTGAACGAGGGAGAGGAACTGCTGTTTGATGCACTTTCCGTTAAGTTTTACAATGGTTACCAAAAGGGGATGGCCTCAGAGATAAAAGACATGCCGAATAACAGTTCGCTTGTGTTTAAAGCAGAATCAGAGGATAAAAGTATACTGTTTACAGGGGACTGCTATGAGGAGGCATTATCGCAGAAAATGCTTCAGAAGTACGGGGATGATCTGCATGTGGATTATGTGCATATGGCCCAT
>JBJFCA010000049.1:0-22200 GCA_051888725.1 Lachnospiraceae bacterium | reverse complement strand
AGGTAAAATGCATCGGTTTGTGTAATGTGTCTGTTAATATGCAGCATGATGCGGCAAACCGGCTGCAGGTAGAAGCAAAAGACCTGGACTGCCGTTTTATCGGTTTGAATCATTTAAGTGTCATGAATCATGCGTACTATCAAAAGGAAGACAGAATTGCAGATGTATTGTCTGTTTCCAACAGTGAAAGTGTTGTTAAGAATATTGAGAAGAACAATGAAATGGATGTTCTTGCAAGCAAGATGGGATGCATGCTTTCTCCTTATTTACAATATTTTTATTCCGAAAAGGAAATGTTGCAGAAAGAAATGAAAGAAGCACTCAGCATCACGGGTACCCGTGCCGATCAGGTCAAAAAAGTGGAGCAGGATCTGTTTGACTGTTATCAGGATGAAGCTTTGGAGGAAAAACCGGAAGCGTTGTCGAAACGCGGAGGTTCCAGATATTCTGAGGCAGCGATTAATCTCATTGACAGTATTTATAACGACAGACAGGATGTACAGGTCGTGGATGTGGTCAATCACGGAACGATTCCCCAGCTGCCGGATGACTGTGTGATTGAAACAAACTGTGTGATTGGGAAAGAAGGAGCCAAACCGCTTGCAAATGTTGATGTGCCGGCAGAAGTACTGGGACTGATTGAACAGGTAAAGGCTTATGAAATCCTTACCATAGAGGCAGCAGTTACCGGTGACCGCAGGAAAGCGCTTCTGGCGCTTATGAACAATCCGCTGGTGCACGATGTCAGGGATGCAAGAGGTATTCTGAATGACATGATGAAGGCGCACGAAGCTTATTTGCCACAGTTTCGGAACGAATCACAGAGAGAGGATACAATATGAACATTCTTGGAATTGATGCAGGCGGTACCAAGACCCATTGTATGATTGCCGATGAGTCAAAAAATATTCTGGGAGAAGCGGTTGCGGGACCGGCACAGCATCAGATTTATGGTATTGATAAGACCCGCATTTCTTTACGGGCTGCCATCAGTGAAGCATTGAAAAAAGCAGATCTTTTGTTATCGGATATCACATATGGGGTTTTCGGCATGTCCGGTGCGGACGGACCGGATGATTTTGCACTGTTAATTCCTGCTGTACGGGAAATCATGGGCGATATTCCGTTTCAGGTAGTGCACGATGCATGGCTCGGCTATTATTCCGCCATAGAAGGAGACAGGGGTGTGGTTTCCATTTGTGGGACAGGTGCTGCGCACGCCGGCAGAAACAGCAGGGGAGAACAGCTGACCCTGCGAAATCTGGATTATATTACAGGCAATCTGGGAGGCGGAGGGGAGCTTTCAGAAAAAGCCCTGCATTATGCGTTCCGCTCCGAGGAGGGAACCGGGGACAAGTCTTCCCTGGAAGTTCTCATTCCTCCCGTATTTGACGTAGAAAATATGGAACAGGTTTGTACGATATTAAAACAGGAAAAGATGACGAAGGAACAAAAATACCAGCTCCCCATTGTGACCTTCCGGGCAGCTGACGGCGGTGACCGGGTGGCACAGAGTATCCTCCAAACAATGGGCTATGAGGAAGGCAGATATGCTTCTGCAGTGATAAAAAGGCTCGGGATGCAGCAGGAAGAGGTTCCCATGGTGTTGATTGGCAGCCTGTTTCACACGGGAAATCCGCTTCTTATTGGCTCCTATATGAAAGCAGTCCATGAGGTATGTCCGAAAGCTTATGAAGTGATTCCGGATGCGGCACCTGTAACGGGTGCCATCAATCTGGGGATTCAACTGGCAAACAATTGTTGAAAAGGGAAGAGGATATGACGTCAGACAAAGAAATGACAGGAAAACCGACTTTGATTAAAGAAGTAAATATTGGACTGCTTAAGGATGCTTTGTCCAAGATGGGGCAGGCTACCAGAGTTGAACTGTCCAAGAAAACGGGAATCAGCCAGCCTACCGTGAATGTGTTAATGAAGGAAATGACACAGAAGCGGGAAGTACTTTGCCTGGGCAATGCGGATTCTACGGGGGGAAGAAAAGCAGAGGTATATACCCTGAACCGGAAGCGTTATCATATCGTTTCCGTGATTGTCAGGAAAGACCGGCTGGAATACTGTGTATTTGATTTACAGCTCCAGCAGGAGGTGCATAGACAGGTTCCGAAACAGGAAACACTCTCTTATACGGAACAGCTTGTCGGTCTGCTGCAGACAATTATCCTTGAGACTCCGGATGTTCAGGCAGTTTCCATAGGAGTTCCCGGAGCAGTTTCCCGCGAAGGGAAGGTATTTGCAATTCCGCAGATACAGGAGTGGGAGCAGTTTTCCCTTCAGTCTTTTTTAGAGGAAAAATGTGCCCTGCAGGTAAAGGTAATAAATGATATCAATGCAATTGCCATAGGGTATTTAACGTCAGAAATGCGGTCCGTTTCCTGCCCGGCTAGGAATTTGATTTACCTGCACGTGGAGGGGAGCGGATTGGGAGCCGGGATCATTATTGATGGAAAACTCTATCCGGGCAGCAGCAGTTTTGCCGGAGAAGTAGGTTTTATGCAGATTGGAGAGACGAGTACGGAGCAGCAGCTTACAGGTGCAGATGAAATGAAAAGGGCAGGACTGTTGTCGAAAATACTGATCAACATGGTCTGTGTCTTAAATCCCGAAAAGGTCGTTCTGGGAGGAAATATCACGACAGCTTTGGTAAACAGAATAGAAAAGCAGTGCAGGAATTGTCTGCCGGATGGAGTAGCACCTGACTTTTCCATGATTTCCGACAGCGCACAGCAATACTTTATGGGGCTGGGGCAGTCGGGACTTGCCTTATTGGATCACCGGATCAGATTGCATTAGGATTACAGACGGAAAGGATGGTATGGAAATGAAAATTATCAAAGCTAAGGATTATAAGGACATGAGCCGTAAGGCAGCAAATATTATTTCTGCACAGATTATTATGAAAGCAAACTGCGTACTGGGACTGGCCACGGGTTCTACACCGGTTGGCGCTTACGAGCAGCTTGTGGAGTGGTATAACAAAGGAGATCTGGATTTTTCCGAAGTAACCACCATTAATCTGGATGAGTATAAAGGGATTTCCCGGGATAATGAACAGAGTTACTATTATTTTATGAACGAAAAACTGTTTAACCGGGTAAACATTAATAAGGAAAACACTTATCTGCCGGATGGTATGGAACAGGACAGTGAAGTTGCATGTCGTAAATACAATGAGATTATTCATTCTATAGGCGGTGTGGATTTGCAGCTTCTGGGACTGGGACACAATGGACATATAGGCTTCAATGAACCCGGAATTGCTTTTGAAAAGGAAACACACTGTGTGAATCTTTCCAGCCGGACGATTAAGGCAAACATGCGTTTTTTTGCCGATGAAAAGGACGTGCCCAGACAGGCCTATACTATGGGAATCAAGACGATTATGTCTGCACACAGGATTCTGGTGGTAGTGTCCGGTGAGGATAAGGCAGAAATTCTGAAAAAGGCCTTTTTCGGACCGATTACCCCTGCCGTGCCGGCTTCGGTGTTACAACTTCACAATAATGTGACCGTAGTAGCAGACGAAGCGGCTTTAAGGGAAGTGGATGCACCTGCATCCATTGCGTAAAAAAAATATCTTCGGAAAATGAAAAAAAGGCATCAACCTGATGGTTGGTGCCTTTCGTGTTTACGAATCAGTCTTTGTTTTCTTCTGCGTCCTCTTCATCGAAAAACTCTTCTACTTCGTCGATTTTTTCCTCAGCCTTTTCCGTGATATCCTCTACAACGGAAGAAAGCTCTTCGAAGGGGGTATCTTCTTTTTCCTCTGCCTCTTCTTTGGCAGCAGGCGCTTCATTTTTTTCCGGATCCTCTGCAGAAGCATTCTCATGACTTAATGCAACATAAGAGCGATTGTTATCACTTTCGTCATCATCGGGATCATCTCCGAAGTCATCATAGTCATCATCATCTTCACCGTTGTACTCGGCAGAGAATTTGTCCTTGTTCAGATAATAATAGATACCGGCTCCGGCAGCAGCAACAGCGGCTGTAAACAATAAAACTTTTCCAAATTTCTTAGCCATGAGGGTACTCCTTTCTTAAGCACACTTATTCTTTTAATGACATTTTAATACTATTTTATGGAAAAAGGAAGAGATTATGTATAAAATTTTTATTTTTTCCTATCACAAACAGGTTATTTTATCTTTAGAGTGATTTCATTTTTTCCTTATAATTTGGACACAAAATGGACACAAATCATTTGTATAGTATTCTTACAGATAGTTGATGAACTCACTATCTCCCCCCCTCATAAGAAAAGTGAAAAGCCCGGTTCTCCCCGGGCTTTTTGCTTTTAAAAATCTTGGATATCCGCGTTATTCTTTTCCGGCAGGATAAACGTAATCCTGTGCAATGGTCAGGATGTTTTTCGTAGCAGGCGCCATATCGTCATAGCCGCCACAACTGTCCACACCGTTGGAAGTCCATACATAGACACCCTTCCAGCCGTTTTGAAAGGCCTGTTCGTATCGGTTGGTAAGGGAAACACCGCCTTCATCCACGGCTGCACATTCGCCGATGACGCAGGGCTTTGCATCGGTCAGACCATAGTCGGCAGGAGTCTGGTCAAAAGGATAGCCAAACCATTCTTTTTCCCAGTGATAGTAGTGCATGGAATAGAAGTCCAGATAAGAATTCTCATTGCCGGACAGACTCTTGAGATATTCGTCGGAAACCTTGTTTCCCTGAAACCGGTCGGAATGGTATTTGACCATAGCCAAACCGGAGGTCACCAGAATATCGGAATTTTCGTGGATACCGGCAGCAGCCCGGGCAAAATAATCGGAAATGTTTTCCCAGGGGATCTTTCCGCATTCTGCATTCTCATATACCCAGTCAGCCTCATTCATCAGATCGATGCTGTAAAGATAGTCGTTGTCATCATATCTTTTTACAAAGGGAACAACATAGCCTTCTACAAAACTGTCAATATTATCTGAATCCGTAATCATATTGCGCCAGTTTTGATAGCCGGTATTGGAGTTTTTGAAATGGTCAAAGGATAACAGCGTGGCCATGACATATATTTTATGCTCCTTTGCAAGGGAAAACAGCGTATCCAGATCTTCCCAGTGTTTGTCGGTGACAGAACCGAAAGAACCGTCCTCGTTGATTTTTACACCTACAAGGCCGTTACAGTTGATCCAGATTCGGGTGGAATTTACACCGGCGTCATTCAGTTCCGTAAAGTGCCTGTCCCAGAAAGCAGCATCAAAACTGCCGCCAAAATCATTCCAGTTATCCCAGGGAGTGTTGGCACCGTTAAACCAGATTTCCCTGCCGTCCACATAAAAGGAATTCCCCTCTATGGTAACCCGTTCGGGACATTCCTGTGAAACATCTGCAGTCTCCTGTAAAACTTCGGCATTTATCTGTGAGGTATCCGTGTTTTCCCGTGAGGAAGGGCTGTCCGTACCACAGGCGGTGCAGCCTGCCAGAATGGCAGAAAGAAGTATTGCGGTAACAGTTTTTCCGGTGTTGTGTTTCATGATGGCCTCCTTTTTATAGTCCCTTTTGGATTCTTATATGCAAATTCATGCAGGAACACTTTTCCTAAAGTTAATAGTAACACAGGAGGTCGAATTCGGAAAGGTGAAAGAGAAGGAAAAGAAAATGTAACTTTGCATGGAAATTAAAAACAAAGGATGATAGAATAGAAAACGAATATACAGATGGGAGAGTAAAAGACTATGATAGCGTTGATTGTTGCGTATACGAAGAACCGTGTGATTGGCAACAAGGGGAAGATTCCCTGGAGGATCAAAGGCGAACAAAGAAGATTCCGGGAACTGACCACCGGGAATGTGGTGATTATGGGACGCAGGTCTTATGAAGAAATCGGGCATCCCCTTCCAAACAGATATACGGTAGTGGTATCCTCTACCGCAAGCTTTGAAGCAGAAAACTGCACCACAGCCTCATCCCTGCCTGAGGCAATCCGGAAGGCAGAAGAAAAGGCGCCCGGTAAAAACATTTATATTTCCGGGGGCGCAGGACTCTACAGAGAAGCGCTTGACATGGTGGATAAAATGTATGTCACAGAAATTGATGCCGAAATAGAGGGGGATACCTTCTTTCCGGTATTTGATGAAAGCAGATATGAAAAAACTGTGGATGAAACGATAGATGGCGACATCCCCTATTCCTATGTGACCTATACAAGAAAGGACAGAACTTAACAATGAAGACAAAAGTATTTATTGACGGCAGCGAAGGCACGACCGGACTTCGCATCAATGAACGTTTTGAAGGAAGGGACGATCTTGAAATTTTACGGATTGCTCCGGAACTTAGAAAGGATACAGAAGAGAGAAAGCGGCTGATCAATGCCTCCGATATCACCATCCTCTGCCTGCCGGATGCGGCTGCAAGGGAAGCAGTGGCATTAGTGGAAAATGAGCATGTGCGGATTCTGGATGCTTCCACGGCGCACCGTACGGAAAACGGCTGGGCATATGGCTTTCCCGAACTGGCCCCTGCGTTTCGGGAACAGATAAAGAATGGAAAAAGAGTTGCGGTACCCGGCTGCTATGCTTCCGGTTTCATTGCACTTATGTACCCCCTGGTATCTGAAGGAATTCTTGCACCGGATTATCCGGCCTGTGCCTTTGCTCTTTCCGGTTACAGTGGCGGCGGTAAGAAAATGATTGCGGAATATGAAGCAGCAGAAAGACCTGCAGAACTTAGCGCTCCCCGGGAATATGCCTTAAGCCAGCAGCATAAACACTTAAAAGAAATGAAAGCCATTCCGGGACTTACAAGGGAGCCTTTATTCTCTCCGATTGTCTGTGATTACTATAGCGGTATGCTGGTTTCTCTTCCCATTCAGAAGGAATTTATGCAAAAAAAGCTTTCATTAGAAGAATTACATGCGTTATTTGCAGGATATTATGCAGATGAGCCGTTTATAAAAGTCAATGACCTGGGCGCAGAAGCGGAAACAAAGGGCTTTTTGTCCGCCAATGTGCGCAGCGGATGGGACGGGATGGAGATTTTTGTGACCGGCAATGAAGAGAGACTGCTCGTAAGCTCCCGCTTTGATAACCTTGGAAAAGGAGCATCCGGTGCCGCCGTACAATGCCTGAATATCATGATGGGGTGCGCAGAAGATAAAGGACTTGTATTATAGGGTTGCAAAGTCAATCACAAGAGGTTTATAATAATAAAAGATGTAGTAATGAAAACTACGAAATACTTTCAGGAGGTTTCGAAATGACCGATTTTATCTTAAGCTGCTGTTCTACGGCAGATATGCCAAAGACATTCTTTACGAAAAGAAATATCCCGTATGTATGCTTCCATTTTAATATGGATGGTAAGGAATATCCGGATGATTTGGGCGAAAGCATGGCTTTTCCGGATTTTTACCAGCGCATAACTGACGGTGCCCAGCCCACTACTTCACAGGTCAACACGGAAGAGTTTATTGATTTCTTTGAGCCCTTTGTAAAAGAGGGTAAGGATATTTTGCACGTAAGCCTTTCTTCTGGACTTTCCGGTTCCTTTAATTCCGCCAGTATTGCCGCCAGAGAACTCATGGAGAAATACCCCGGCAGGACGATCAAAGTAGTAGATTCGCTGGGAGCATCTTCCGGTTTCGGACTGCTGATGACCTATCTTGCAGACCTTCGGGACGAAGGAAAGAGCCTTGATGAAGTATATGACTGGGCAGAGAAGAACAAGCTGCGTGTACACCACTGGTTTTTCTCCACGGATCTTACCAGTTACAAAAGAGGCGGACGTATCAGTGCCACTTCTGCCATGGTAGGTACGATTTTGGGAATCTGTCCGTTGCTGAATATGGACAACGAGGGACATCTGATTCCCCGCAAGAAAGTCAGAACCAAAAAGAAAGTCATTGAAGAAATTGTAAATATGATGAAGGAACATGTAGAGGACGGCGCATCTTACAACGGTTACTGCTATATCAGCAATTCCGCATGTGAGGAGGACGCTGAAAAGGTAAGGGATTTGGCAGAAGCTGCCTGCCCGAATCTGAAAGGAAAGATCCTGATTAACAGCATCGGCACCGTCATCGGTTCTCATACCGGTCCGGGCACGGTGGCATTGTTCTTCATGGGCGATGAGAGAGTAGACTGATGAATAAGAAAGAAATTGCAGAGATAAAAAAACAGTTTACACAGGAGAGGTGTGCCATTACCAGAATCTGTGGCTGTTATGTGGACGGCGAGAAAAATAAAAAGACGGAGCTGAAAGAGGCTTTTCTATCCCTGCCGGAAGAGGAAATGTTTAAGTATTTTGCAATCTTTCGGAAGGCACTTTCCGGTACGGTGGGCAAAAATCTTCTGACGATGGAATTTCCGCTGGCAGCGGAAGATGCCGGCGGTACACAGGACTTTTTGATGCAGCTTAGGGCTTCTTCCTTAAAAGATGAAAACCTTTTGGAAGAATTTTATGATAAGGTCATAGAAAGCTACGAGTCCGTAGAGAATTACCTGATTCTTCTGATTCACGGGGTCTATGATATTCCGGGCAAGGCTTCCGACGGAGAAGAAATGTTTGATGCCTCGGATGAAGTATATGACCATATTCTGTGTTGTATTTGTCCGGTTACCTTAAGCAAGCCGGGACTTTCCTATGATGAGGAAAGTAATGCATTTCATACCCGTATCTGTGACAGAGTAGTGGGGATGCCTGACATCGGATTTTTATTTCCGGCTTTTCATGACAGGAGCAGTGATATTCACGGTCTGCTTTACTACGCGGCAAAACCCGAGGAACTGCGCATGGAATTTGTGGAGCCTGTGCTTGGCTGTAAGCTGCCGATGTCAGCAGGAGACCAGAAAGAAACCTTCCATACAATTGTGGAGGAGACCCTGGGAGATTCCTGTGACTATGAGGTCGTGAAGAATATTCATGAAAAGCTCAATGAAATGATAGAAGAGAAAAAGGATGAACCGGATCCTGTGGTGCTTGATAAGGCAGAAGTAAAAAGGCTGCTGGAGTACAGCGGTGTGGAGGAGAAAGCACTCTCCGGATTCGAAGAAAAATATGAGGCTGCTGCCGGTGATGATGCCCGGTTTGTAGCATCCAATGTGGCAAATTTACGGCAGTTTGAAATTAAGACACCGGATGTGGTGGTGAAGGTAAGTCCGGATCGAATGGATCTGGTGGAAACAAAGGTGATTGACGGCAGAAAATGTCTGGTGATTTCCCTTGACAGCAATGTGGAAGTAAACGGCATTGCCGTACATATGGGTCAGACAACAGAAGATGACGAATAAAAGTTGCCCCTGTACTGTTAAAGTGAGGATGTTAAGAAACTTTAACGGCACAGGGGCATATTTCTGTTACAATAAAATAGACATATAAAATCAGGAGGAATGAGATTGCATCATAATGAATTGTTTCGGGAAAAAGTATATGAATCTGTTTCGTCGGTTCTGCCCATCACCTTGATTGTGCTCATCTTAAGCATTTCCATTGCACCCCTTACACCCGGGATTCTGACTTTGTTTCTGTTTGGGGCACTGCTTTTGATTTTGGGCATGGGTTTTTTTACGCTGGGCGTGGATATGTCCATGATCCCCATGGGTGAGGGAATCGGTATTGAACTGTCCAAGACAAAAAAAGCCTTTATTTCTTTACCTGTATGCCTGGTTTTAGGAATCATCATCACCATAGCCGAACCGGATCTGCAGGTGCTGGCAGGGCAGGTATCCTCGATTCCCAATCTGACGCTGATTATTACCGTAGCTGTGGGGGTGGGACTGTTTTTGCTGATTTCACAGCTCCGTATTCTCCTTAAAATTCCCCTGTCGTATATTCTCATCGGATTTTATATCCTTATTTTTATACTTACCATTTTTGCACCGGCAGATTTTATCCCCGTATCCTTTGACTCCGGAGGTGTGACCACAGGGCCCGTGACCGTGCCTTTTATCATGGCACTCGGTATCGGTATGGCTACGGTTCGAAGTGACAGAAATTCAAACAGTGACAGCTTTGGTCTGACTGCCATATGCAGTATCGGACCGGTCTTATCTGTTCTGCTGCTGGGAATCTGTTACCACCCGCAGGATACTTCCTATACGTCCGTAAGCATACCGCTTCTTACCGATACCAAGGCAGTGGCAGCAGAATTTGCAAAAGCATTTCCTGCCTATATGAAGGAAGTATTCATTGCCCTGCTTCCCATTGCAGTGATGTTTGTACTGTTCCAGTGTATTTTCCGAAGGTTTCATACGAGAAAGCTCTTAAAAATATGTGCCGGATTTTTGTACAGCTATATTGGACTGGTGTTGTTTCTGACCGGCGTCAATGTAGGCTTCATGCCGGCCGGGCAATACATAGGCTCTTCCATTGCTTCCGGAAAAAATGCGTGGGTACTCATTCCCATCGGTATGGTGATCGGTTATTTTATTGTCCGGGCAGAGCCTGCCGTACAGGTGCTGGTAAGACAGGTGGAAGACGTGACAAACGGGTCTGTCAGCAGGAAATCGCTATATAAAAGTCTTTCGGCTGGCATTGCGGTGGCAGTGGGTATTGCCATGCTCCGTATTCTGACGGGGATTCCCATTTTATGGATTCTGATTCCGGGATATGCCGTTTCCCTGCTGCTTACCTTTTTTGTGCCGCAGCTTTTTACCGGTATTGCATTTGTCTCCGGCGGTGTGGCAAGCGGTCCCATGACCACGACTTTTCTGCTGCCGTTTGCCATGGGTGCCTGTGAAGCACTGGGCGGCAATGTACTGACGGATGCTTTCGGCATTGTGGCAATGGTAGCCATGACGCCGCTTGTGACCATTCAGATCTTAGGACTGGTGGACAATGTACAGAAACGGATCCGGAAGCGCAGACTGATCCTGAAGCTCAAGGAAGCAGAAGACAGTATTCTATATTTTGATTAGTGTCAAAACTGCAGGATGGAACGACGAAAGGAAAGAATATGGCGGAAAGAAACAGTATCAAAGCAATACTTGTCATTGCAGAAAGAGGAAAAGGCAAGGGACTGGCAGAATGGATGGCCACGCAGGGTGTTTTCTTAAGCTACCAGTGCAGCGGACTTGGAACCGCATCCTCTGAGCTTCTGGACGTACTGGGTGTGGGAAGCGCAGAAAAAGATATCCTGCTGTCCCTGACGGGATGTGTCAATGCAGACAAACTGCTTGCAAAAATCGGGGAAGAGGAGATGGGCACCAGATATGGGAACGGGATTGTCTGTTCCATGCCCGTAACAGGTCTTAACAGTATCATTGCCACGGTATTTTTACACGAACAGGATGGCAGAACGGGAGGTAACCGGATGGAAGAACAAACAGAAAACAGTCTGATTCTGATTGCAGTCAATCAGGGACATACGGATGAAGTGATGGATACGGCAAGACAGGCAGGTGCCAGAGGAGGGACCATCATCCGCGCAAGATGGGCAGGCACGGAGGAAAGCGGGCAGTTTTACGGGATTTCCCTACAGGCGGAAAAGGAGATTATTGCCATTGTGGCTTCTACGTCCCAAAGGAATGCCATCATGGAGATTGTCAACAAAAAACACGGTCTGCAGTCACAGGCAGGTGCAGTCATCTGTTCCCTGGGGATTGACAGAATGGTGAAATGGGGATGATTTATGGGTTTTGCTTGCGTGCCGGAAACGGATATGCTATAATGACCATAATTTGGTGAAAGGAATGCAATACAATGGAAGACGCAGACAGTGATGCGGATACCGATACGAATACTTTTTTTGACATAACAGTCAGACATACCAATCAAAACAGAATGAACAGGAAATATAAGGTGTAGCCGGTAATAAAAATTACAGGCTATGCCTTTTTGTGTTTATTTTTTAGAAAAAGAATGGAGAGTGCATTTTGAGTACAACGGTTTTTCAGGTTTTATTACAGATCATTCTGATTTCAATCAATGCTTTTTTTGCGGGAACCGAGATGGCGGTGGTTTCCTTAAACACGACCAGGCTGCATAAATTAGAGGAAGAGGGAGACCCCCATGCCGTAAAGCTTTTAAAGCTGATTGCCGATCCGTCCGGATTTCTTTCCACCATCCAGATCGGCATCACTCTGGCAGGCTATCTGGGAAGTGCCCTGGCATCTGAAAATTTTGCGGGTTATCTGGTTCACTGGATCTATTACGATCTGCATTTTACAGTGTTACCGGAGGGAACCCTGCATATGATAGCAATCGTGCTGATCACGATTGTCCTGGCATTTTTTACCCTTATTTTCGGGGAACTGGTGCCCAAAAGAATTGCCATGCAGAAGGCATATGGCTGGTCCAAAGCAGCATACGGCATCGTATCGGGAATTGCGTTTATCATGCGTCCCGTAATTGCCCTGCTTTCCCTTTCTACCAATCTGGTCCTTAAAATCCTGCACTGTAAGGTGGAAGGCGACGATGACAATGTGACGGAAGACGAGATCCGTATGATGGTGGATATCGGCGAGGAAAAGGGCAACATTGATGAAAATGAAAAGGAATGGATCCAGAATATTTTTGACTTTGATGATTTAAGTGTGCGAAGGGTCATGACACAGCGTACGGATGTCATTGCCGTGTCCGTGGATGCCACAAAGGCAGAGGTTATGCAGCTGATTGAGGAGACGGGGCTTTCCCGTTTTCCCGTATACGGTGAAGATCTGGATGATATCAAAGGTATCCTCTATGCAAAGGATTTCCTGCTTGCGGTGGGAAAAGGAGAGGATACGGATGTGGAAAAGATCATGCGGTCAGCTTATTTTGTACCGGAGAGCATCCATGCGGATAAGCTGTTTGCGGATATGCAGAATAAAAAGATACATATTGCCGTGATTGTGGATGAGTACGGCGCCATGGAAGGTATCGTCACCATGGAGGATCTGGTAGAAGAAATCGTGGGCAATATTTATGATGAATTTGATAAGGAAGAAGATCCGGAAATTGAGAAAATTAAGGATAACCTCTGGGTCGTTCCGGGCAATACCAATTTAGAGGATCTTGCGGAGGAACTGGACATCGACCTGGAACTTCCCGAGGAAGACTACGATACGGTGGGCGGTCTTGTTATCAGTCTGCTGCAGGCCATACCCGAAGACGGGGAACAGTTTGATGTGGAAGGGTATGGACTGCACATCCATGTGGAGGATATCAGGGACAGACGCATTGAAAAAGCTTATATCAGCAAGTCCAGCCCCCATCCAGAGCAATAATCTGCCCGGTCATATACGACGGCGCCTGTGCTACCTGCCGGACAAGGAGAGCCACTTCTTCGGGAGTGCCCATCCGGTCGGCAGGTATTTCTTCTATAATAGAAGCAATATCTTCTTTGGAAAGCACGTGGTTCATTTCGGTGTCGATCATGCCGGGGGCAATGGCATTTACCTGAATGTTGCTGGGTGCAAGTTCCTTTGCGAGAGCTTTTGTCAGGGCATTGATGCCGCCCTTGGAAACAGAATACGCCACTTCCATGGAAGAGCCTCTGTTTCCCCATACTGAGGAAATATTGATAATTTTTCCGCATTTTTGCTGTACCATATGCGGGATAGCCAGTTTACAGGTATAGAAGCAGGCATTTAAGTTGGTATTCATGACGGTATCCCAGTCTGCTTTTGACATATCGGACAGAAGACCGAAATAGGAAATTCCGGCATTGTTGATCAGAATGTCAGGGGACGGAATTTGCTGAAACAGCGTTTCCACTGACGAAAAATTACCCATATCGCATACGAAAGCATGACACGGTACATGGTACGTGCTTTCCAGTTCTTCCTTCAGTGCATGCAGTGCCTCCGGATCATGAAATCCGGTGATGGATACCTGCATTCCTTCTTTTGCAAAAAGTCTTGCAATGGCGGCGCCGATTCCACGGGATGCGCCGGTGATCAATACATTGTTCATAATGTCCCTCTTTTCCAGCTCACATGATTGTTTGTCAGAATATCCTTATCATAGCATATCTGCAGTGGTTTTCCAATTACTCATATGAGAATTGTCCCGGGTGCGTTGTTTTTTCAGACAGAAATTGGTATACTGATGTAATAGTAAACAGCCTTTCACAGGCAGAAAGAGGCAATATGTACGATTTGATCATTATCGGCTCCGGCCCCGCGGGACTGGGAGCTGCCGTATACGGAAAAAGAGCGGGGCTTTCCACACTTGTGATTGAAAAGAATCCCATGAGCGGCGGACAGGTCCTTACCACCTATGAGGTAGACAACTATCTGGGGCTGCCCGGAATAAGCGGCTTTGACCTGGGTACCAGATTCCGGGAGCACGCAGATAAAATGGGTGCGGAATTTGTGGAAGCGGAAGTAGAGCAAATAGAAGATCACGGTACTGTTAAAAAGATTGTAACAAATGCCGGGGATTATGAAGCGAAAACGGTGATTCTTGCCATGGGTGCCCATCATGCAAAGCTTGGCGTACCCGGAGAGGAAGAACTGCAGGGCATGGGTGTTTCTTACTGTGCAACCTGTGACGGCGCTTTTTTTAAGAACAGAACCGTTGCCGTGGTGGGTGGCGGAGACGTGGCACTGGAGGATGCCGTATTTCTGGCAAGAGCCTGTGCCAAGGTGTATCTGATTCACAGGAGGGATACCTTCCGTGCAGCAGGCGTTCTGCAGGAAGCCGTGAAAAATCTTCCCAATGTGGAGATTCTTTACAATACGACAGTGCAAAAGATAAACGGCGGGGATATGGTGGAGAGCCTGAACATCTGCCGCGGCGGAAAGCAGGAAGAGCTTTGCGTAAACGGTGTTTTTATTGCAGTGGGGATTCGTCCTGATACGGAAATTTGTGAACAGCTTGTGAACTGTGATGAAAACGGATATATACTTGCGGGTGAGGATACGGCAAGCAGTCTGCCGGGTATCTTTGCAGCCGGAGATGTCCGCAAAAAGCCGCTCAGACAGATTATTACGGCAGTTGCTGACGGTGCCAATGCAGCCAGTGCGGCAGCGGCATATTTAACCGAAACCATGTTGACAAAGTAAAATTTATGTGATATATTTTTAATCAGATTTAACAAATTTGTAACAAATGGTTTTGGAGGAAAAGCGTATGCGAATGAGCGGCAGACTGGCGGCCGGCCTTCTTGCAGTAACGATAACTGCTTCCTTATTTACAATAGATGCATATGCTGCGGCAAATGTTACAACGGTACTGCCAAACGGCGGTGTCAATCTTTCCCTTGCCAAAGCAGCACCCCTTGAAAGTATACAGACAGATAAAGTAAGTGCAACCAGTAAGATCGAGGCTTCTGTTTCTCTGCAGGATATGGTAGATGTTTTGAATGAGAATCTGCAGAAGACGGATCGTGACGAAGAGGAGGAATTGTTTAAGAATCTGGTGATTGCCCAGGTGAATGCTTATGTCAATGTCAGGAGCCTTCCCAGCGAAGAAGGTGAGATTGTCGGTAAGCTTTATGACGATTCCGTAGGTACTTTGTTAATAGAAAAAGACGGATGGTACAGGATTAAATCCGGCAGTGTAACCGGTTACGTAAAAGCAGAATACTGTGTTACCGGTGAAGATGCCGTATCTCTTGCCAGAGAAGTCGGTACCAGACTGGCAACCGTTACCACCACAACACTTTACGTAAGGACAGAGCCTACCACAGAGTCCAAGGTCCTTTCCATGGTACCGGGTGGAGACGATTTCCTGGTACTTGATGAGACCGATGAATGGGCAAAGATCAATGTGGAAGAAGGAGACGGATGGGTTTCCAAGGAGTATCTGGAAATTCATACGGAATTTGTAGAAGCCGAATCCAGGGAAGAAGAGGAAGCCCGTCTTGCCAAGGAAGAGGAAGAGAGAAAGAAAGCAAGAGAAGCAGCAAGAAAGAAACAGGCGGCAAACAGCCAGAATACTACCCAGAGTACTGCACAAAGCACAACTTATGCGGTAGGCGAAGGCAGCGAGCTGGGTAAATCTGTTGCAGAATATGCATTACAGTTCGTGGGTAACCCTTATGTATACGGTGGTTCCAGCCTGACGAACGGAACCGACTGTTCAGGATTTGTTATGAGTGTATACGCAAACTTTGGTGTCAGCCTGCCGCACAGTTCCAAGGCGGACAGAACCCAGGGATCAGCAGTAGACGGACTTGCCAATGCACAGCCCGGAGATATCATCTGCTATTCCGGTCATGTGGCACTGTATATCGGCAACGGACAGATTGTCCATGCGTCCAATGCCAAGACAGGTATCATTGTTTCCAATGCGGACTATAAGAAGGTACTGGCAGTCAGAAGAATTTTCTAAAGGATAAGAAAACGGGGAGCGGATCTTAGGATCCGCTCTTTTTGATGTTACCGCTCTTTGTTAAAACGCGTACGCATTTCACCCATATTGTGTGACAATAAAAAAAGCAAAATGAACGACGGAAAAGAGTGGTATTGTGCAAGATGTACAAAGAGATGGGATTGCAAGTGAAAAAATCAAAAAAAGTCAAAATTTCATCGCAAAAGTTATCCACCAAAAAAAACACCGAAAATTGGACAAAAGCGATTTATACACGGAGTTATCCACATTGTCCACAGGAAATGCATGGAAAAAAACAACATCTGCTATGTATGGAGAGAAGAACGGACGTTTTGTAAAGAATGAATAAAAAAATAAAATTATCGAAAAATGTCGAAAAAGATATTGACATTCTGAATGTCAAAAATATATAAAAAATTAAGTAAATTATTGAAAAAATAGGAGAATATATGATATAATGCTTATACAATAATAAACCGAAAGGGATGAGTGATATGAAATTTATTATCGTAGGCAGAAATATTGAGGTGACCCCCGGACTTAAGGCAGCAGTGGAAGATAAGATCGGAAAATTGGAAAAATATTTCACCCCTGAAACGGAAGTACATGTAACTTTAAGCGTAGAGAAAGACCGACAGAAAATTGAGGTAACGATACCGGTGAAAGGCAGTATCATTCGTTCTGAGCAAGTCAGCAATGACATGTATGTATCCATCGATCTGGTAGAGGAGATCATTGAACGACAGTTAAAGAGATATAAAACGAAGCTGGTGGACAGGCAGCAGGACGCAACATCATTCAGCCGTATGTTTGTAGAAAACAATTATATGGATGATGAAGAAATAAAAATCGTGCGTACCAAGAAATTTGATATTAAACCCATGTATCCGGAAGACGCATGTATCCAGATGGAGCTTTTGGGACACAATTTCTACGTATTCCACAATGCGGAAACCGGTCAGGTAAATGTAGTGTACAAGCGTAAGGGCGATACCTACGGACTGATTGAGCCGGAAGACTGATGGGAATACATGATCCATTAACAGAACAAATTACTTAACAAAAGCGGGCACCGTAAGGTGTCCGCTTTTTGGCGTATCCGTACATATTTCGCTTTCTTTGGCACATATACATGGTTAGACAGGGTAATGTACGGGAGGTAATGCATGGGAGACGAGCGGAGAAAGAAACACAGAATCAGGATATTACAGTTTGCAGTGGCGGCAGAGGCGGTTTTATGTCTGATTGCACTTGCGGGCATACTGGTGAGCCTGAAGGATGGAAGAGGGGCAGACGGCAATACAGCCGGATTGTATGCGGAGGAAAGAGATGAGGAAAACCGGAGCATACCAAATGAATGGGCAAAGGAAGCCGCCTCTGCAGGTTATATAAAATGGGTGGATTTCGATGTCAGCTATACGGCGCTCTGTGAAGCCTACCGGCTGGATGTGGAAAGCTACGGAAGCGGGTTGCATTTTGACTGGATCGAATTGTTAGCTTATCTGGGGACAAGATACGGAGGTGATTTTTCCGCACATGAAAAATCCGTAAAAAAAGATCTTCAGAAAGTATGTGAACGACTGTCCGAAGAAGGAATGACGATGCAGGAAATCATGAAGGATTCGGAATATTATTCTTATTATGAAGAAGCTTATCGGACAGTACTTGGCGGTCTTGTGGGGGAATTTGAGGAGGAAACGGAAGATGAGGGCGGAAACCGCATATGGAAAAAGGTATACGGGCTGAAAGGTTATCTGCCGGTGGCAAAAGGGTTTGAATACAGTCATTATGATGATTTCGGCGCAGGAAGAGACTATGGCTACAGGCGCAGGCATCTGGGACACGACATGATGGGCTTGGTCGGAACACCCGTGATCGCAATTGAGTCCGGTTACGTGGAAGCAATCGGCTGGAACCAGTACGGCGGCTGGCGCATCGGCATCCGCAGCTTTGATCAGAAAAGGTATTATTACTATGCACACCTTCGTCAGAATTACCCTTATGCGGAGGGCCTTGCGGAAGGAAGTATCGTAACGGCGGGAGATGTGATCGGGTATATGGGACACACGGGCTACAGCACCAAGGAGAACGTCAATAACATCAAGGTCACGCACCTGCACTGGGGACTGGAGCTTATCTTTGATGAATCCCAGAAGGAAAGTGACCATGAGATCTGGGTCAATGTGTATCCGCTTACCTGTTTTCTTTCAAAGCATCAGAGCAGGGTGGAAAAAGTGGAGGGAACAAAGGAATGGGTACGGACTTTTGATATAAAAGACCCGGCTGTCAGTCTGTATGAACAAAAACAGTTGCAAAACAGAAAGTGCTATGATAAAATGGGTTTTATAGAAATGACAAAAAAATAACAATCTATAAAATCTAAGTCTTGGAGGAGAAAGCAATGGCAAAAAAAGTAGTATTAGCTGGCGCATGCCGTACAGCAATCGGTACCATGGGCGGTTCTTTAAGCACCGTTCCTGCTGCTGAATTAGGTTCTATCGTTATTAAGGAAGCATTAAACAGAGCCGGTGTGAAGCCGGAGGACGTTGACCAGGTTTATATGGGATGTGTTATCCAGGCAGGTCAGGGTCAGAACGTTGCACGTCAGGCTTCCATCAAAGCAGGTCTTCCCATTGAAGTTCCTGCAGTTACCATGAACGTTGTATGCGGTTCCGGTCTTAACTGTGTAAACCAGGCAGCCCAGATGATCATGGCAGGTGATGCAGATGTGGTTGTAGCAGGCGGTATGGAAAATATGTCCATGGCTCCTTATGCTATTCCCCAGGCACGTTTCGGTTACCGTATGAATAACGGCACTCTGGTTGATACCATGGTAAACGATGCTCTTTGGGATGCTTTCAACAATTATCATATGATTACCACCGCAGACAATATCTGCAGAGAGTGGGGACTGACCAGGGAAGAACTGGATGAGTTTGCATTAAAGAGCCAGCAGAAGGCAGAAGCTGCACAGAACAGCGGCGCTTTCGATAAGGAAATCGTACCTGTTATGGTAAAGAAGAAAAAAGAAATGGTTGAGTTCAAGGTTGATGAAGGACCTCGTCACGGCTCTACCATCGAAGCACTTGCAAAGCTTCGTACCATCAATCCGGATGGCTTCGTAACAGCAGGTAATGCTTCCGGTATCAACGACGGTGCAGCAGCAATCGTTGTGATGAGTGAAGAAAAGGCGAAAGAATTAGGCGTTAAGCCTATGGCTACCTTTGTTGCAGGTGCACTTGCCGGTGTAAGACCTGAGGTAATGGGTATCGGTCCTGTCGCTTCCACAAAGAAGGTAATGGCTAAGACCGGTATGAAGATCGAAGACTTTGACATCATCGAGGCAAATGAAGCATTCGCTGCACAGTCCGTTGCAGTCGGCAAGGATCTTGGTATTGATGTAGACAAGCAGCTGAATCCTAACGGCGGTGCCATTGCACTGGGACATCCCGTAGGTGCTTCCGGTGCCCGTATCCTTGTAACACTGCTTCATGAGATGCAGGCAAAGGGCGCAAAGACCGGACTTGCCACCCTGTGTATCGGCGGTGGTATGGGATGCTCTACCATTGTAAAAATCGAAGACTAATCCATAAATTCCAAACAGACATTCCGAAGCAGAGTTTTTCTGCTTCGGAGTGTCTATGTTTACAGAAAGGCATGGTATAAAAAATGGACTATATTTTATATGAACAGAAAGGCCAGACAGGCGTTATCACCATCAATCGTGAAAAAGCATTAAATGCTTTGAATTCCCAGGTGCTGGATGAATTAAATGCAACTCTGGATGCAGTGGATCTTAACGAAGTAAGATGTCTCATCATTACCGGTGCCGGCGCAAAATCTTTTGTTGCCGGTGCGGATATCGGAGAAATGAGCACCCTCACCAAAGCAGAGGGTGAAGCTTTCGGTAAGAAAGGAAATGATGTTTTCCGCAAGATCGAAACTTTCCCGATTCCCGTTATTGCGGCAGTAAACGGTTTCGCACTGGGTGGCGGCTGTGAGCTTTCCATGAGCTGTGATATCAGAATCTGTTCCGACAATGCAGTATTCGGACAACCTGAAGTAGGCCTTGGCATTACGCCCGGATTCGGCGGTACACAGAGACTGGCAAGACTGGTAGGCGCAGGCATGGCGAAGCAGATGATTTATACTGCAAGAAATATCAAGGCAGACGAAGCATTCCGTATCGGACTGGTAAATGCGGTTTATCCGCAGGAAGAGCTTCTTCCCGCAGCAGAGAAGATGGCAGCAGGCATTGCAAAGAACGCTCCCATCGCAGTCCGCAACTGCAAGAAAGCCATCAATGAAGGCCTGGATCTTGATATGGATGCAGCAGTGGCACTGGAAGAGAAGCTGTTTGGTGACTGCTTCGAAACCGAAGATCAGAAATATGGTATGGCTTTCTTCCTTGACAAGAACAAGGAAAAAGTAAAAGAACCTTTTAAGAACTGTTAAGGAAAATAAAATATTATTTATACAAGGAGGAACTACAATGAAAGTAGGTATTATTGGTGCAGGTACCATGGGACAGGGTATCGCCAAAGCATTTGCACAGGTTGACGGTTATGAAGTTGCTCTCTGCGACATCAAGCAGGAGTGGGCTGAAGGCGGCAAAGACAAGATTGCAAAGGGATATGCAAAGCTTGTAGAAAAAGGCAAGCTGACACAGGAAGCAGTAGATGCCATCCTTGCAAAAATCACACCGGGTCTGAAAGAGGATCTTTGCGCAGACTGTGATCTGATCGTGGAAGCAGCATTTGAAAATATGGAAGTAAAGAAGACTACTTTTGGCGAACTGGACAAGATTGCAAAACCGGAGTGCATTTTCGCATCCAATACTTCCAGCCTCTCCATTACGGAAATCGGCAACGGTTTAACCCGTCCTATGATCGGTATGCATTTCTTTAATCCTGCAGACCGTATGAAGTTAGTGGAAGTAATTGCAGGTGTAAATACCCCTGTAGAAACGGTTGATGCCATCAAGAAGATTTCAGAAGAAATCGGTAAGACACCGGTTCAGGTAAACGAAGCAGCAGGCTTTGTGGTAAACCGTATTCTGATTCCTATGATCAACGAAGCAGCTTTTATCAAAATGGAAGGTGTTTCCGATATTGCAGGTATTGATACCGCTATGAAGCTGGGCGCAAATCATCCCATGGGACCTCTGGAACTGGGTGATTTCATCGGTCTGGATATCTGCCTTGCCATTATGGATGTACTTTACAATGAAACCGGCGACAGCAAATATCGTGCATGCCCGCTCATCCGTAAGATGGTTCGCGGCGGCAATCTCGGCGTAAAGAGCGGTAAAGGTTTCTATGTATATAATGCAGACAGAACCAAAACCCCGGTTGATGCGCAGTAAATAAATTTATCTATATGGAGGAAAGTAATCATGGATTTCACTTTAAGTAAAAAGCATGAAATGGCGCGTTCTCTGTTCAGAGAATTCGCTGAAAAAGAAGTAAAGCCTTTGGCACAGGAGGTTGACGAGACAGAAGAATTCCCCCGTGCAACCGTTGAAAAGATGGCAAAGGCAGGCTTCATGGGTATCCCCGTTCCGAAGGAGTACGGCGGACAGGGCTGTGATGTTTTGACTTATGTAATGTGCGTAGAGGAGCTTTCCAAGGTTTGCGGCACTACAGGCGTTATTGTTTCCGCACATACTTCTCTTTGCTGTGATCCGATCCTGACCTTCGGTACCGAAGAACAGAAGCAGAAATATCTGCCTGATCTGGCAAGCGGTAAGAAGATCGGTGCTTTTGGTCTGACAGAGCCCGGAGCAGGTACCGACGCACAGGGACAGCAGACGAAGGCTGTTCTGGACGGAGACGAATGGGTACTGAACGGATCCAAGATCTTCATTACAAACGGTAAAGAAGCAGAAGTTTATGTAATTTTTGCCGTTACCGGTATGATCGAGAAGAAACCCGGCAAGTTTATGAAAGAAATTTCAGCATTTATTGT
>JBJFCA010000048.1:0-4893 GCA_051888725.1 Lachnospiraceae bacterium | reverse complement strand
ATATCAAAGCAGAATCTACAGTTGATGTTGGCACCACCATTACCATTGACCTTGCACGGCAAGCTCTGAATGTGGAATAACTTCTTACAAAACTGTAAGATTTTAAGAGGGATTTGTAAGCTGATTCTATGGCGAGCAAATCTCTCTTTTTGTAAAATCAGAAGCAGAAATCGACAAGGAGGATTTTTGTAATGAATATTTTGAATGTAAGCGGCGTGCAGAAAATATATACGACCCGCTTTGGAGGCAATAAGGTAGAGGCACTTAAGAAAGTGACCTTTGATGTGGAGCAGGGTGAGTATGTTGCCATCATGGGCGAGTCCGGTTCCGGCAAAACAACACTGCTTAATATCTTGGCAGCTCTGGACAAACCGACCGCAGGGTCTGTCATTTTAGATGGAAAAGACCTTTCCAAAATCAAAGAGTCGCAGGTGGCAGCGTTCCGCCGGGATAACCTGGGCTTTGTATTTCAGGAGTTTAATCTGTTGGATACCTTTACGCTGGAGGACAATATTTATTTACCGTTAGTGCTTGCCGGTAAACCACATGCTGAGATGAAAAAGAAGCTGGAACCGATTGCCGCACAGCTTGGTATTACAGAACTTTTGAAAAAATATCCCTACGAAGTGTCAGGCGGACAGAAACAGCGGGCCGCAGTAGCCCGGGCACTCATTAATAATCCGAAACTGATTC
Source organism: Lachnospiraceae bacterium (assembly GCA_051888725.1). Taxonomy (GTDB): domain Bacteria; phylum Bacillota; class Clostridia; order Lachnospirales; family Lachnospiraceae; genus Acetatifactor. Next base: position 4,200 of record JBJFCA010000048.1, on the reverse strand, counting down.
TGGCAGATGAGCCTACGGGAGCACTGGATTCCAAGGCAACAGATGAATTGCTGGATCTGTTTGGCAGGATTAATCAGACGGGGCAGACGGTCTTAATGGTAACACACTCCGTAAAAGCGGCAAGTCATGCATCCCGTGTTCTGTTTATTAAGGACGGCGAGGTGTTTCATCAGATTTACCGGGGGGAACATACCAATGAACAGCTTTATCAGATGATTTCCGATACGCTTACCATGCTGACGACAGCCGGCGATGTGTGCGCCGCAAAAAGTCTGGAGACGACGGAAAGGAGCACGCATTAATATGAAAACAGGTTTCTATCCCCGGCTTGCGTGGGACAGTATTAAAAAGAATAAACGGCTCTATATTCCCTATATCCTGACCTGCGCCGGTACGATTATGATGTTTTATATTATCCATTACCTTGCAGCAATGCCGGCCCTTGATCGTATGGCAGGCGGTACTACTACAAAACAGATGCTGGGATTTGGAGTCTGGGTCATTGCGGTGTTTGCACTTGCCTTTCTTTTGTACACCAATTCCTTTTTAATGCGTCGCAGGCAGAAGGAATTCGGTTTGTATCATATCCTGGGAATGGGAAAGAAAAACCTAAGTATGGTCTATTTCTGGGAAACACTGATTGTCTACGTGATCTCCCTGTTCTCCGGATTTGTAGGCGGAATTGCACTCTCTAAAATGGCTGAGCTTGGGCTGGTCCGGATGATCGGCGGCAAAATCACCTATGATTTTACTGTCAGCAGAGAAGTGATTGTGGATACGTTAATGATTTTCGGCATAATCTTTGTACTCCTTTTACTGAAAGGACTGGTCAGCCTCTGGCGCCTGAATGCGGTAGCATTGCTGCATAGTGAAAATGTGGGGGAAAAGCCTCCCCGTGCCAATTATCTGTTAGGTATCGGCGGTTTTATTCTTCTGGCTGCTGCTTATTACATTGCGGTTTCCATTGAAAGCCCGCTGCTTGCACTGGCATGGTTTTTCATTGCGGTTATTATGGTAATCATAGCAACGTATCTGTTGTTTATCTCAGGCTCCGTGGTGCTCTGCAGAATCCTGCAGAAGAATAAAAAGTACTACTATAAGAAAAATCATTTTATTTCCGTTTCCTCCATGGCATACCGGATGAAGCGAAACGGCGCAGGACTTGCGTCCATCTGTATTTTAAGTACCATGGTGCTGGTTATGATGCTGGGAGCAGCCAGCCTGTATTTCGGCGTGGAGGACAGTCTGAAAGCAAGATATCCGAAGGACATTTCCGTTATGGTGTCCTTCTCTAAAGAGAAGGGAGGTACCGATGCCTTTTCTTTAGAGGCTGCTTATGTGGGAGATGAAATCTCACAGGCAATTCAGGATGCCTGCGTAGAACCCATTTATACGGAGCGCTATCTGTGCACAAGCGTAACAGGTATGCTGGATCAGGGTGAAATGATTGTGAATCCGGAAACGATAGACGGTGCGGACATGAGTAACATGAACAAGGTATATCAGATTTATTTTATTCCGTTAAGTGATTACAATACCTGCATGGGTACACAGTATGAACTGAAGGAGGAAGAAGTACTGATTGGCTGTGTGCGCTGCGAATATACGGATTCCACCATCAGGATGCCGGACGGCCGGACGCTTGTTGTGAAAAAGCAGGTAGAGGAAGTGATGGGAAATGCAGATGCCGCAATGGATATACTGCCTTCTGTATTTCTGATTGTCAATGACCTGAATACGGTTTGTGACGCCGTGAATGCGCAATTTACTGATACAAAATATTATTGCCGGCCCATTTTGCATTATTCATTTGACACGACGCAGTCAGCAGAGGAAAAAATCAATCTGCAGGAGACTCTTATGCAGTGTATCAGTGATTTGGAGTGTGGTGGAAAAGGCAGTTTTTATTCTTATTATGTAGAATGTCGTGCAGCGCAGCGGGATGAATTTTATGGTTGTTACGGCGGAATCTTCTTTTTGGGGATTATCCTGTCCGTTGTGTTCCTGTTTGCGACGGTGCTGATTATCTATTACAAACAAATCACAGAAGGTTATGAGGACGAGAACCGCTTTGCAATCATGCAGAAGGTGGGAATGACAAAAGCAGATATCCGAAAGAGTATCAATTCCCAGATGCTTACGGTGTTTTTCCTGCCGCTTGTTACGGCAGTGATTCATCTTGGTTTTGCTTTCCCTATGGTACAAAAGCTGCTTGCTTTGTTTAACTTAAGGAATGTCCCGCTCATGATTACCGTAATGGCGGTTACCGTGTTCATCTTTGGCGCATTTTATGCCGTTATTTATAAGATCACATCAAATGCTTACTATTCTATCGTCAGTGGCAGCAAAGAATAAACAAAGGGCGTTGCAATTTGCGGCGCCCTGTTTGTCATATATGGAACAGTTCCTGTTATTATTTTATTCCCTGCCGTCCCAGCAGTAAGTGCAAAGCTTGCATTTATCAATACCTACGGCATCCAGCATATCATCCAGTCTGTTGAAACGAAGGGTGGTAAAGTTTAGTTCCTTACGGATTTCTTCCACCATGCGCTCATACTTTTCGGATTCCGGATCTGCGTATTCTTTTAAGACTTCATCTGTGACATTTCCGTTTTCCAGCCTGTCAATAACACGACGGGTAATAAGATCCATCTCAGAAGAAGAGCGGGAGAAATTCAAATATTTACAACCGTACAAAAGAGGCGGACAGGCGGGACGGATGTGTACTTCCTTTGCACCGCTCTGATAAAGGAATTCCGTGGTTTCCCTAAGCTGGGTGCCGCGCACGATGGAGTCATCGATCAAAAGAAGACTCTTATCGCGGATCAGATCCTCTACGGCTAACATTTTCATCTTTGCAATCAGATTACGCTGGCTTTGGATAGTCGGCATAAAGGAACGGGGCCAGGTCGGCGTATACTTGATAAAAGGTCTGGAAAAAGGCACGCCGGATGCGTTGGCATACCCGATGGCATGAGCGGTTCCGGAGTCAGGTACACCTGCCACGATATCGGGATGTACATTGTCTCTGGCTGCCATTTTGGCACCGCAGTTGTAACGCATCTGTTCCACACTGATTCCTTCATAGGAACTGGAGGGATATCCGTAATAAATCCACAGGAAGGTACAGATCTTCATGTCCTTGCCGGGATGTACCAGAGTCACACAGCTTTTTTCGGTGATAACATCCACCTCGCCGGGACCTAATTCCTTATAATCCGAGTAACCCAGATTTTTATAGGCAAAATTTTCAAAGGAAGCGCAGAAAGCGCCTTCCTTGCGGCCTATCACAATGGGGGTACGGCCGTATTTATCTCTTGCGGCATAGATGCCTGCCTGATTCATTAACAGCAGGGAAAGAGAACCATCGATCATATCCAGCGCATACCGGATACCGTCAATGAGGTTATCTTTCTGGTTGATCAGGGAAGCAACCAGTTCGGTGGCATTGATGTCACCGCCGCTCATTTCCAGAAAGTGGGAATGATTCTTGTCAAACAGCTTCTTAACCAGTTCATCTGTATTGTTAATTTTACTTACAGTGGTCAGAGCATAGGTTCCGTGATGGGAACGAACGATTAACGGCTGGGGTTCATAGTCTGAGATACAGCCGATTCCGAAATTTCCTTTCATGGTCTGTACGTCTTTGTCAAACTTTGTACGGAAGGGAGCGTTTTCAATATTGTGTATGGCACGGTTAAAGCCGTCCTTGCCAAACACCGCCATTCCGCCTCGTCTGGTACCCAGATGGGAATGATAGTCCACACCGAAAAATAAATCAAATACGCAGTCTTCTTCTGCTGCTACACCAAAAAAGCCACCCATTTTATGTCCTGCTCCTCCTGTTATTTAATGTGTTTTGGATTTTCCTGCAGGAAAATCCCCCTTTTTAAACCCATGTGACTATCATACATGTTTTTCTTTTACTTCTCAAGTACAAGATTTAAGTTCTTATGACAAACCGGCGGGAATGTGATACAGTAAAAGAAGATAAGTCCCGCAAATACAGGGAAAGAAAGGAATGAATACAGACATGGAAAAAAGAATTTTACAATACAGACATTTTATGGATGAACTGGTAAAAGACATTACACAGAACCATGATAAATCCAGGGAAGAGTTGGAGACGATAAGGAAAGAGCATCTGACCCAGATTTCCTTCTTCCAGCATGAAAGACTGATACATTTGATCGTAACGGT
>JBJFCA010000047.1:0-22640 GCA_051888725.1 Lachnospiraceae bacterium | reverse complement strand
GCTTATGATCACACCGAATTTAGAAACATTACAGGAATTAAAAAAACAGGGCATCTACAAAACAGCTCCGGTCAGCATGGAGATCCTTTCCGATGTCAAAACACCCATCGAGGTACTGCGGATCTTAAAAAATGTATCCGGTCACTGCTACCTGTTAGAGTCTGTTGCTGACAACGAAAAATGGGGACGCTACACTTTTCTTGGCTATGACCCCAGCTTAGAGATTACCTGTGTGAACGGGCATATGAAGGTAGGGGATCTTCAATTTGAAACGAAAGATCCGGGTAAATATATCCGTCAGGTCATTGCCGAGCACAAAAGCCCCAAGCTTCCTTCCCTCCCACCTTTTACCGGAGGACTTGTTGGGTATTTCTCCTATGACTACTTAAAATATGCCGAGCCGACCTTAAGACTTAACGCATCTGACACAGAGGGCTTTAAAGACGTAGATCTGATGCTGTTTGATAAGGTTATTGCTTTTGATAGTTTCCGTCAGAAGATTGTCCTTATTGTTAACATTGATCTGTCCCATTTGGAAACCGAATACAACAGGGCTGCCATGGAGCTTGCAAACATGGCTGAGCTTATAAAAAACGGTACGCCTGCCAAAGAAGAACCTGGCTACTGCACTTCTGCATTCAAGCCTCTCTTTCAGGAGGAAGAATACTGCAACATGGTAGAAAGAGCCAAACACCATATTAAAGAGGGGGACATCTTCCAGATTGTACTTTCCAACCGCCTCGAGGCAGAGTTCCAAGGCAGTCTGCTTAATACATACCGGATGTTAAGGACATTAAATCCCTCTCCCTATATGTTCTACTTTTCCAGCAGCGACATGGAGGTGGCAGGGGCTTCCCCTGAGACGCTGGTAAAACTGGAAAACGGCATCCTGCACACCTTTCCACTTGCCGGAACCCGTAAAAGAGGACGTACCGAGGAAGAAGACCTGCTGCTTGAGAAGGAGCTCCTTGCCGATGAAAAGGAGCTTGCAGAGCACAACATGTTAGTCGATCTTGGACGCAACGACATCGGCAAGATCAGTAAATTCGGTTCGGTGGCTGTGGAAAAATACCACTGTATTGAACGCTATTCCCATGTGATGCACATCGGCTCCACCGTAAGAGGGGAAATCCGGGAGGACTGTGATGCACTTTCTGCTGTGGATGCCATTCTTCCCGCAGGTACCCTTTCCGGCGCCCCGAAATTAAAGGCCTGTCAGCTCATTAATGACCTAGAAAACAATAAGCGCGGCATTTATGGCGGTGCCATCGGATATATTGATTTTACCGGAAACTTAGATACCTGCATTGCCATCCGCATTGCTTACAAGAAAAATAACAAAGTATTTATCCGCAGCGGTGCCGGCATTGTAGCAGACTCCGTACCGGAAAAAGAATATCAGGAATGCTTAAACAAGGCTGCCGCTGTGGTGAAAGCCTTAGAGCTTGCAAAGGAGGTACAGGCATGATTCTTTTAATCGACAATTACGACAGCTTTTCCTATAACCTCTACCAGCTTGTAGGCTCCATTGACCCGGACATCAAAGTCATCCGCAACGACGCCATGACGGTAACGCAGATTCAGGCACTAAATCCTTCATCCATTATCATTTCCCCGGGGCCGGGCAGACCGGAGGATGCCGGCGTCTGCGTGGATGTGGTAAAAAACCTCGCGGGGAAAATTCCCATTTTAGGTGTCTGCCTCGGTCATCAGGCCATCTGTCAGGCATATGGCGCAACGGTTTCTTACGCGAAACAACTGATGCACGGCAAACAGTCGATGGCAAGCCTTGCCGCTGATTCTCCCCTTTTTGCCGGATGCCCTGATATGATACCTGTGGCAAGGTACCACTCACTTGCAGCTGTAAGAGACACGATTCCGGACTGTCTTAAGGTGACCGCAGAAACAAAAGACGGAGAAGTGATGGCCGTAGAACACATTACCGACCGTGTTTATGGCCTGCAGTTTCATCCGGAATCCATCCTGACACCGGATGGGGAAACCATATTACGGAATTTTCTAAAAAAAGTAAATAAATGAATTAACCCGGCAAATACGAATGAAAAAAGAAAGGAAGAAAAAAACATGATCAAAGAAGCCATTGTAAAAATCGTAGACAAACAGGACCTTACCTATGACGAAGCCTACACCGTCATGAATGAAATCATGAACGGAGAAACCAGTCCTACCCAGAACGCCGCTTTTTTGGCTGCGCTTTCCACCAAGAGCACCAAAGCAGAAACCATTGACGAAATCTCCGGCTGTGCCGCTGCCATGCGGGATCATGCCCTGAAGGTAGAGCACGATATGGATGTTCTCGAAATTGTAGGAACCGGCGGAGACAACGCGCACAGCTTTAACATTTCCACCACTTCCGCTCTGGTGATTGCTGCAGGCGGCGTAAAAGTAGCAAAGCACGGCAACCGGGCGGCTTCTTCCCTCTGTGGCACAGCCGACTGTCTGGAAGCCCTGGGAGTAAACATTGACCTGACACCGGAAAAATGTGTGGAACTTTTGAAAAATATCGGTATCTGCTTCTTCTTTGCCCAGAAATACCACACTTCCATGAAATATGTCGGACCCATCCGCAAGGAGCTTGGCATCCGTACCGTATTTAATATTTTAGGACCTCTGACCAATCCCGCATCTCCCAATATGCAGCTTTTAGGTGTCTATGATGAATCTCTGGTAGAACCTCTGGCAAGAGTTCTTACAAACTTAGGTGTAAAGAAAGGAATGGTGGTATACGGTACCGAAAAATTGGATGAAATCTCCGCCAGTGCACCTACCCGTATTTGCGAGTTTAGTGACGGAAGCTTCAATACCTACACCGTAACGCCCGAGCAGTTTGGCTTTACCTCCTGCAGCAGGGAGGACTTAAAAGGCGGCTCTCCGGCAGAAAATGCAGCCATTACCCTTTCCATCTTAAAGGGAGAAGAAAAGGGTCCCAAGCGCAATGCCGTTTTATTAAACGCCGGTGCTGCCCTCTATATTGCAGGCAAGGCATCCACATTTGCAGACGGTATCAGCCTTGCGGGAGAGTTAATCGACAGCGGAAAGGCTCTAACAAAGCTCAACGAATTTATCAAAGAAAGCAATCAATAAAACCATTTAAGAAGGGAGAAATCCATGAGTTCCATATTGACGACGATTGCAGATTACACTCACTTTCGTATTGCAGAAAAGAAACTGAAAACCCCTTTAACTAAGTTAAAAGAGCAAATCGACTCACTGCCCCCGCTTACCGGATTTCCCTTTGAAAAGGCCCTTGGCGGCGATGAAATCAGTTTCATCTGCGAATGTAAAAAGGCCTCTCCCTCCAAAGGGATAATTGCCGGGGATTTTCCTTATCTTTCCATTGCAAAAGAATATGAGGAGGCAGGTGCCTCCTGTATTTCCGTGCTGACCGAGCCGCACTGGTTTTTAGGAAATGACCGGTATCTTCAGGAAATTTCACAGACAGTTTCCATCCCCTGCCTGAGAAAGGATTTTACAATCGACGAATATATGATTTATGAAGCCCGGCTTTTAGGGGCTTCCGCAGTTCTTTTCATATGTTCTCTTCTTTCAGAAGAAACGCTGCGGGAGTATCTGGCAGTCAGTGATTCGTTAGGGCTGTCCGCTCTGGTGGAAGCCCATTCCGAAGAAGAAATCGAAATTGCCCTGCGTGCCGGCGCAAGAATCATTGGCGTCAATAACCGGAATCTTTCGGATTTTAGTGTGGATATTCACAATGCAGAAAAGCTGCGTGCGCTGGTGCCGAAGGATGTTCTCTTTGTAGCGGAAAGCGGCATCCGGACGCCGGAGGATATTGCCGTACTGAAAAAAGCCCATGTGAACGCGATTCTCATCGGGGAAACGCTGATGAAAGCACCTGATAAGAAAGCTATGCTGCGTACGCTTCGGGGGGATGCGTCATGACAAAAGTAAAAATATGCGGACTGAAAACCGAACAGGACATTGCCTTTGCCAATGCATTACAGCCGGATTATATCGGCTTTGTTTTCTTAAAAGGAAGACAGCGCTACGTTTCTTTTAAAGAGGCGGCACAGCTTCGCGCTCTCCTGTCCCCTTCCATCCCTGCGGTAGGCGTGTTTGTAGATGAACCGGTGGAAAACGTGATTTTCCTTTTGCAGGAAGGAGCCATACAGATTGTGCAGCTTCACGGTACGGAGGATATTTCTTATGTAAAGACGCTTAAGGATGCTTTTGATGCCCCCATTATCCGTGCTTTTCAGATTTGCAGCGAAAAAGATGTGCAGGATGCTTTTGCTTTTCCTGCGGATTTTCCGCTCTTAGACAACGGTAAAGGAACCGGTGAGACCTTCGACTGGTCTCTGATGGCAGACTTACAGAAGCCGTTTTTTCTGGCAGGAGGCCTTCATGCAGACAATGTAAAAGAAGCCATCACAAAATTTCATCCCTACGCAGTGGATGTAAGTTCCGGCGTGGAAACTGCCGGAAGCAAGGATTTTCAGAAAATGAAGGCATTTATAGATGCCGTAAGGAGGTAATTTATGTCACAGTCAAAAGGACGCTTTGGCGTACACGGCGGTCAGTATATTCCCGAAACCCTGATGAACGCCGTCATTGAGCTGGAAGAAGCTTACAACCATTATAAAAACGATCCTGCTTTTAATGAGGAACTGACAAATCTTCTGAATGAATATGCAGGCCGCCCCAGCCGCCTGTACTATGCGGAAAAAATGACAAAGGATTTAGGCGGTGCCAAAATCTATTTAAAGAGAGAGGATTTAAACCATACCGGTTCCCACAAGATCAACAATGTGTTAGGTCAGGCGCTGCTTGCCAAAAAGATGGGAAAAACAAGACTCATTGCAGAAACCGGTGCCGGACAGCACGGCGTTGCCACTGCAACTGCAGCAGCCCTGCTCGGCATGGAGTGTGTAGTATTCATGGGAGAAGAAGATACCAGAAGACAGGCACTCAATGTATATCGTATGCGGCTCTTAGGTGCCACGGTCATTCCGGTAAAAACCGGTACTGCCACCTTAAAGGATGCCGTGTCCGAAGCCATGAGGGAATGGACCAGCCGGATTGACGATACCCATTACTGCTTAGGCTCTGTGATGGGACCCCATCCCTTTCCTACCATTGTCAGGGATTTTCAGGCTGTCATCTCCAGGGAAATCAAGCAGCAGATGATGGAAAAAGAAGGCAGACTGCCGGATGTGGTCATGGCCTGTGTAGGAGGCGGCAGCAATGCCATGGGTACCTTCTATCATTTTATTGAAGACAAAGAGGTGGAGCTCATTGGCTGCGAAGCTGCCGGACGCGGCATCGATACCTTTGAAACCGCCGCCACCATAAATACCGGGCGACTTGGTATTTTCCATGGCATGAAATCTTATTTCTGTCAGGATCAGTACGGACAGATTGCGCCTGTTTATTCGATTTCTGCCGGCCTCGACTATCCCGGCATCGGTCCGGAACATGCATGGCTCCATGATACGGGCAGGGCAAGCTATGTCCCTGTTACCGATGAAGAGGCAGTATGTGCCTTTGAATATCTGTCCCGTATGGAAGGTATTATCCCGGCAATTGAGAGTGCCCATGCCGTAGCGCATGCCATGAAGATTGCGCCGCAATACGACAAAGATAAGATTATGGTCATCACCATTTCGGGCCGCGGCGACAAAGACTGCGCTGCCATCGCCCGTTACAGAGGGGAGGATATCAATGAATAATATCAAAAATGCATTTCAAAACGGCAAAGCCTTTATTCCGTTTATTACCTGCGGGGATCCGGACCTTGACACCACTATGGAAATTGTGAAAAGCATGGCAGTAAACGGTGCCGACTTAATTGAACTGGGGATTCCGTTTTCCGATCCTACTGCAGAAGGTCCCGTGATCCAGGGTGCCAATCTGCGTGCCCTCTCAGGCGGCGTCACCACCGATAAAATCTTCGATATGGTAAGAGAGCTTCGCAAAGAGGTTTCCATTCCCCTGGTATTTATGACTTACGCCAATGTGGTATTCTCTTATGACGGGGAAAAATTTATCAAAACCTGTGCCGAAATCGGTATAGACGGTCTGATCCTGCCGGATCTTCCTTATGAAGAAAAAGGAGAATTTGAGGATATCTGTAAGAAATATGATGTGGCGCTGATTTCCCTGATTGCGCCCACATCCGAAAACCGTGTGGCAATGATTGCCAAAGAAGCGGAAGGCTTCATCTACATTGTATCAAGTCTCGGCGTTACCGGCGTCCGCAATAAAATTAATACCGATATTGCCTCTCTGGTGAAGCTGGTGCGGGAAAATGCCCAGGTTCCCTGTGCCGTAGGATTCGGCATCTCCACACCCGAGCAGGCTGCTGCCATGGCAGGTATCTCGGATGGCGCCATCGTAGGATCTGCCATTGTAAAGATCATTGCACAGTATGGGAAAGAAGCCGCAAATCCGGTGGGTGAATATGTGAAGGCCATGAGTGAAGCCGTGCACAGTGCAGGCTGCATTTAGTACGTCAGGATGGCTTTCGCCACAGTTTCGGCAATCAGTGCAAGCCCGGCTGCATTCGGATGCAGACCGTCTGCCTGATACAGTTTTTGCTGTTCTGCTGCAGGCAGTGCTGCAAAAATCCCATTCAGATCAATTATTTTCACATCCGTGTCTGCCAGGGCTTCCCTGATACAGGCACGGATTTGTTTTAAATAAGATTCCTGATGCTTCCGCCAGATACAGACCTGCACGGGTACAGGTAACCCGGCGTATATCTCTGCTTTGGGATTTACCTTTCGGATATCTGTAAGAATCTGCCTGTAACAGGGAACAAACAGTTCCTTTTTGCTGATCATGTTGTTTTCTTCATGAATAAAATCTTCCGTATCGTCCATGCCGTCCTGTGCATCATTGGTACCAAGCAGAATCACATAAATATCTCCTTTTTCCTGTAAGGCTTCCCGGTACCGGTCCTGCAACAGATACGGATAACCCATGATACCGTTTTCATTCTCGGTGTTGATCGTGGTCGTAGAACAAAGCCCCTTGTTTACCACCGTAAAGCCGCTTCCCAGTATTTTTGCCAATACGGCGGGATAACTCTCCTTCTGGTCCACGCCAAACCCTTCCGTAATACTGTCACCCATACATACGATTTTTTTGAAAGTCATTCTCTCCCATCCTCTGCCTTTCATATATTTCATGTATTCCCGGATTTTTTACCGGGTACATTTTCTCCGGTATATTTCAGTGCATGTTCCGGTTCTGCTTTACCAGATATAGTTTTCTCCGGCTTTTATTTCCACGCATCTGCTCTCCCCGCAGTAAAGGACTCGTGTATGCAGATCCTTCTTTGCCGTAAGAACTGCTTTGGTTAACACACCGTTTTTCCAGGATAAGGAGACCTCCGCTCCCCCTTTGACACACAGTCCCCTGACAGAACCTTCCTTCCATGCTGCGGGCAGCGCAGGAAGAAGGACAATCCTTTCCATGGTGCTTTGTACCAGCATTTCCGCAATCGCTGCCGTTGCACCGAAGTTACCGTCAATCTGAAAGGGCGGATGGTTATCAAACAGGTTGGGCAGGGTGGATTTTCCCAGAAGCTGCTTAAAGTTTTCATAGGCAGCCTCCCCGTCCCACAGTTTGGCATAATGGTTGATGATCCATGCCCGGCTCCAGCCCGTATGTCCGCCGCCAAAGGCCAATCTTCTCTCTAAAGTCTTTCTGGCAGCATCCGCAAGCTCCGGCGTCTTGTCCATCAGAATCTGCTCTGACGGATGCAGCCCGTACAGATGGGAAATATGACGATGTCCCGGTTCTGCTTCCTCATATTCCTCCTGCCATTCCATAATGGTGCCGTTTTGGGCAATTCTGGTTGGCATCAGCCGTTTCAGCGCTGCCTTGATTTCTTCATTCAGGTCATCCTCCACTTGAAGAACCTCGGCAGCCTTGATGCACTGGGTAAAAAGATCCCTGAGAATCTGATTGTCCATGGTCACGCCTGCCGTATTGGAGCCTTTTTCTCCATTGGGCAGAATAAAGGTATTTTCCGGTGAGACGGAAGGACAGGTCTTTAAATACCCATCATCCTCAATGAGAAAATCCAGAAAGAACAGCGCAGCCTCGCGCATAATCGGAAATGCTTTTCTTAAAAATTCCTCATCCTTCGTATATTCATAATGTGTCCACTGATGGGTACACAGCCAAGCTGCTCCCATGACCCAGTAGGAGCCGGGAAGCCAGTGATCCTGCGTCACACAGTCCCCCCAGATGTCCGTATTGTGATGGCACATAAATCCCCTGCATCCGTACATTTCCCTTGCCGTTTTCCGGCCGTTTGGAAGCATGGTCTCCAAAAGTGCAAACAAAGGCATATGACATTCCGAAAGATTACAGTTTTCCGCAAGCCAGTAGTTCATCTGCGTGTTAATGTTAATGGTATATTTACAATCCCAGGGCGGGGTCATATCCTGATTCCAGATACCCTGGAGAGTGGCGGGAAGCGTTCCTTCCCGGCTGCAGGATATCAGAAGGTACCTGCCAAAATCAAAATACAGCTTACTTAATCCGATATCGGCGTTTCCTTTTGTTGCTTCTTCTATTCTGACATCTGTAGGAATGCTGTCATAATCGGACAGATCCCCCAGCGAGAAATCCACTCTTTCATACAGACGCTTATAATCCTCTTCATGTATCCCAAGCAGTGTTCCATAGTCCTGTTCCATGGCCTTATTAAGGATTGCTGCGCATTCTTCTTCCACATCCTGCATCCGGTAGGTCGTTCCCGCAGTAAAATAAAGCAGCACCTCATCCGCATTTTCCACCAGCAGATGTTCTCCTATTACTGCTACGCTTCCGCCCTTCGCCACAGCCTTCAGGGTCATCCCAAAAGAAAGACCGTCTTTGCCAAGATTTCCGTATAAATAAATGCCGTCCGTTCCGCTCTTGCGGATGCCGTCAAAGAATTTCCATCTGCGAAGCAGGGCACTTAAAGTGATGCTGCCCGGATGATCTGCGCGGTATTTCATCACCAGCACGTCTCCCGGTGCAGAGAAAAACATTTCCCGTTCGTATGTAATCCCGTCTGCCGTAAAGTGGCTCTCATACACTGCCCTGTCGATTTCAAGACTTCGTTCGTAATCTGTGACCTCCCCGATGTTTTCAAAGAAAATGTGAATATCGCCGAGCGTCTGGGAAGGATGGGCGCTGTCCGGACAGCCGGACATGGCCATTTTCATCAGTCTCTCTCCCTCTTTGATCTTTCCGGAAAGCAAAAGCTCCCGGATCTTTGGCAGATACTTTAAGGTATCCGGATTATTCCGGTCCACGGGGCCTCCGTACCAGATACTGTCCTCATTAACCTGTATATGCTCTTCCTGTACGGTGCCATAGACCATTGCACCCATTCTGCCGTTTCCCAGGGGCAGTGCCTCTTCCCATTTGCGGGCAGGCTGCCTGTACCACAATCTGCTCATGTTAAAATTCCTTTCTGTCCGTATGTAACCTGTTGGCTATTCAAAATACAACACTCAAAGCTGCGTATCCGCAGTCATGACCGATAAACTTATTTTACTGTAATATTTTCCACATTCCTACCATTCTTTTTTTACTAATTTACCTATCTTTTATGACAATTACGGCTGTGTACCGCATAAAATAATCAAAAGACTTTGGGAGAAGTGATGACATGAGTAAAAAACCCTGCATTGCCATTGTAGGAAGACAGAAGGATACCTTACGTTATGAAATGACTTTGAAACGTCTTTCCCTCTCTTACAAAACGACACTGTCCGTTTCCGACTGTCAGTCCTGTGCCGGACTACTGCTGCCGGGCGGCGGCGATATTACGCCTGCCTTTTTCGGACAGCAAAAAGCCGGTTCCCGGAATATCGACACAGAACTCGATATCATCCAGCTTCAGGCGCTGGAACAGGCTGTACGTTATGAGAAACCGGTTCTTGGAATCTGCAAAGGATTACAGATTATCAATGTATTTTTTGGAGGTACCATCATCCAGCATATGAAACAGGCTGACCGCCACTGCTACCGGGATGGCGACCAGTATCACGATACGACGATTCTGCCGGACAGTTTTCTTTACCGGATCTACGGAGAGAGACTGCTCGTTAACAGTGCCCATCACCAGTGTGTCGGCAGACTCGGCAATGATCTGTGCGCAGTCCAGTTTGCTGCGGATGAAAATACACCCGTCAGCATCACGGAAGGTCTTTGCCATAAGTCGCTTCCGGTTTACGGGGTACAATGGCACCCGGAACGGCTGCAGCCTCACGGAGATGCCCTATTCCTTTTCTGGCAGCATTTTCTTGTGTGATTTTTTAGGAGCCATTCTTTGAAGCGCAATATCAAATAACAGCTTTATGATTTTTTTCAGGGTCTTTCTGGTTTCAGGGTCAATCTCCTTCATGGCCATGATCATGCCGTTCATGCTCGTTTTTAAATCCGCTGAAAAATCAATCAGATTTTCTGCCTTGGAAGCAGATATCACCTGGTAAAGCGTATCCACAAAAACTTTTCTGTCCTCACGGGAAAGTGCACATACCCAGTCATTTAAGGTCTCATCCTTCTTTTTCTGTGACACGGAAAGGTGCTTCACATAAATGAATTCTCCCTTCTCCAAAAGCCAGCTGAACGGATTGTGCTGCAGGAGTCCGAAGCTCTTACTCTCCACCACCTTGTAGTGATCGGACGTTTCAAAAAGCATTCCCACTAAAGAGGAATGGGGCAGGATTTTCACGATCCGTTCCTCAATTTCCCCGTATTCCTTTTTGCTTAGTACCTCTTTGGGAAATCCGGGACCATCCATACAATAAATCCTGATAATCCTTTCCTTTACAGGCTCCGTACACATCATAGCAGCATAGATTGCCACATTTCCGCCCTTGGAATGCCCGCCGATAAAAAAGCGGTTATGCAGCTTTCCCGTTACCATATTCAGGTATTTGGCGGCATATTCCTGACTGGGTACCGGAAACTGAAATGCCATGTTAAAATCTTCCTTCCAGCCGACAATCGTCTCATCCGTCCCCCGGAATGCAACATACATGGTCCCATCATCCATAAAAAAGGTGATGGCAGAAAACTGTGTCTCCCACTCAGGCTCCACAATATTGATATAACAGTTCATTTTCAGACTGCGGAACCGTTTGCTTTTGTACATGGCTTCAAAAAGCGCTCTGTTATCCTTCTCAAAGCGGCTGTCCGCATACAGCTTTTCATAATCCGCATGCTCTTTCAGCTGCTTCATGGTAACCGACCTTCTGTTTTCCGAAACAAGCGGTACCATACCGTCAAATTTCAGATAGCAGAACTGGCAGAAAACCAGACTGTCAGCATCACTCATCGGACGTTCGGTAAATGTATAATCCCCGTAATCCCTGATATAATCCAGTATTGTTTCCGGCATCATCGCCCCTGCCTTTCTGTCATTCTTACTTTTGATTCAGGAAATCATCCAGCAAATGTCTTTTGTGTTCTTCCGGTGTAGCCTGATTTAAATATTTTTCATGAAATGCTTCTTTGGTGCGCTGTATTTCTTCCGCGAATTCTCTTGCCGATAGTAAGCTGCAGCCCTGTCCGGTAATAATAATCTGTTCCAGACCGTCTGACGTGGCTACTGTCACCTGCAGCTTTCGTCCGTTTTCATGAGCAAATTTTTCAATATACTGGTCGGCAGTCTCCGCCTCTTTCGTAAACACCACATGAATATTGTGGTAGTCCGAGATTTCCGTCTGATGCCCCTTCACCCGGTAAGCATCAAACACCACAATCAGATGACAGTGAACCATTGCCTGATAGTCGCACAGAATGTCCATTAACCTGCCTCTGGCACCGTCGATGTTAACCTTTGCAATCTCTTTCAGTTCTTCCCAGGCAAAAATAATATTATAACCGTCTACCAGAAGATATTCCTCTTTCTTCGGAACATGTCTGTAAACATAAGTTTCCGCAGGTATTGCCTTCACGGCTTCTTTCCGGTAAAAGCCCCTGCCCGGTATTTGTTTCTTATTTGCATGGGAGGCTTTTTCGATAATACTGTCTATTTCCTCTGTGCCGAGAGATAGCTGCAGCGAACCCCTGCCCCCTGCGGGTGTCCGGTCCTCTTCCTCCTGTATCCTTTTCCCATACAGCGCTGCAAGTTCCTCCGGCAGATCCGGTGCCATATCCACATGCCGGTATTTTTTTACCTCATACCACGGTACCTGATACCCGCTGCCGTGGGCACAAAAGACGGAAGCTGACGGATTGTTTACATCCTCAAGCGGATCATAACCTGTTTTTTTCACCACTTCCTCCGTATTGTGACAGGGATAATAGCCCTTCAGGGTACAGGAAATACTTCCGAGTCCCCTGGTATATGCCGTAAGCTCCTTTTGATAGCCGCCGATGGTGGAAACGGGAGCCTGTCCCAGAAGAAGAGCCTGTCCGTTCTTAATTTCCGAGACTGCGCAGGTTCCGAACCTTCTCTCCACATCCATCATAGCCCTGCCGATACACGCTTCCGGCAGTTGCATCCGAAATGCATAAAATGGCTCTAACAGTATGGAGTCCGCCTCCATCAGTCCCTGCCTGACAGCCCGGTAAGTTGCCTGTCTGAAATCACCGCCCTCCGTATGCTTTTCATGGGCTTTGCCTGCAACCAGTGTAAATTTGACATCCGTAAGCATACTTCCCGTGAGCACTCCCCGGAATTCTTTTTCCTGTAAGTGGGTCAGGACAAGCCTCTGCCAGTTTTTGGAAAGGAGATCTTCCCTGCAGGCAAGAGCGTAACTGATACCGCTGCCGCTCCCCTGGGGTTCTATCAGAAGATGCACCTCGGTATAATGTTTTAACGGTTCAAAATGACCGATTCCGATTACCGTCTCTGCAATGGTTTCCTTATAGACCACACTGCCTTCCGTAAACTCCACGACCACGCCAAATCTGTTCTTGATCAGCCGCTGCAGTATCGAAAGCTGTACCTCTCCCATAATGCGGATCTGAATTTCTTTCGTCTCTTCATTCCAACAAAGATGCAGCTGCGGATCCTCTTCCTCAAGCTGTCTTAAATCCGCCAGCATGACTACGGGGTCCATTTCCGCAGGCAGCACCACTTTATATGTCAGCACCGGCTCTAATACCGGTATCTTTTCCTCTTCCTCATATCCAAGCCCCTGTCCTGGAAACGTATTCATAAGCCCTGCTGCCGCACAGATTTCCCCTGCCGGAACCTCACTCACCGGCTTAAAGCTGTCTCCCGAATAAATACGTAGCTGGCTGACTTTTTCTTCTCCGATGACATCCCTTACCTTAAGAAAACCGCCGGTCACCTTAAGACAGGTCAGCCGGTTTCCCTGGGCATCTCTTGTAATCTTATAAACTCGAGCACCAAATTCCCCGGAATACTCCCGTACCTTTGAAAACCGGTAAATACCTGCCAGAAGCTCCCTTATTCCCCACATTTTCAGGGCAGAACCGAAAAAAACCGGAAACACTTTTCGGTCCGCAATCAGTTCCCTGATATTTTCCACAGGGATACTGCCGGTTCGTAAAAAGTTCTCCAGCGTTTTTTCATCACACATGGAAATATTTTCCCAGAAAGCTTCTCCCTCCTGCCTTCTAAAATCCACACAGCCGCTGTCTAAGTTTTCCTGCAGCAGGGCAAGCACGCTTTCCTCTTCCTGTTCCGTCTGATCCATTTTGTTCACAAACAAAAAGACAGGCACCCGGTATCTTTTTAACAGACGCCAGAGTGTCCTGGTATGTGCCTGAACACCGTCTGATGCACTGATAATAAGCACCGCATAATCAAGCACCTGCAGTGTACGCTCCATCTCCGTGGAAAAATCCACATGTCCCGGCGTATCCATCAGGGTAACAGACAGATCCTCAAATTGAAAACGGGCCTGCTTCGAAAAGATCGTGATGCCTCTCTCCCGCTCCATTTCGTCCGTATCCAAAAAGGCATCCCCATTGTCCACACGCCCGGGCTTTTTTAATTTTCCGCACTCATACAGCAGCGCTTCCGACAATGTGGTCTTTCCCGCATCCACATGGGCAAGCAGTCCTAAAATCAAATTCCTCATGGCTCCTCACATTCTGCCGGTCAGGCTTTTTCTTTCCGTCGCTTCTTTTCGTCGCTTCTTTTCATCGCTTCTCTCCTCCACCGGTCAGGTCTCATCCTGTCCGTAATACGCTCCGGCTCCGTGTTTTCTGTAATAATGCTTATCCTGCAGTTCCCCGGGTGCCGCCTCTGCCTTACTGTTTATCAGCTCCGTCCGGTATGCCATCTTTGCAACCTCTTCCAGTACCACGGCGTTGTGCACGGCTGTGACCGCATCCTTTCCCCAGGTAAAAGGACCGTGGTTCTTACATAAAACTGCCGGTACTGCCATGATGTCTTTCCCCGAACATATAAGATGGTTTGCAATCAGCTTTCCGGTATTTTCCTCATAAGCACTGTCGATCTCTTCTTTTGTCAGACAGCGCAGACAGGGAATCTCCCCATAAAAATAATCCGCATGGGTGGTCCCGTAACAGGGAATATTTCTCCCCGCCTGTGCCCAGCTTGTGGCATAGGAAGAATGCGTATGCACAATCCCGCCGATTTCAGGAAACGCCTTGTATAACTGCAGGTGGGTAGGCGTATCAGAGGAAGGCTTATACTTTCCCTCTATTCTGTTACCGGACAGATCCATCACTACCATATCTTCCGGGGTCATGACCTCATACTTCACGCCGCTTGGTTTTATGACAAAAAGACCCGTCTTTCGGTCTATGGCACTCACGTTTCCCCATGTAAAGGTCACCAGTCCGTACTTTGGCAGCAGCATATTGGCTTCATATACCTGTCTTTTTAAGTCCTCTAACATGAAATTTCCTCTTTTCTGCAAAGTCTGCTCTTAATCCTGCCGGAAAGCTTCCACAGCAGCTCTCTCAATGGCGAGTCCTTTTTGATACCTTTCCATAAAGCGCTCAAAGCCCTCCACATCAGCCGCCTCCGGTTCCATCCTGGTTCCTTTATTCCCGGCAAATATCCTGTTGTTTAAGAAGTCCTGCAGACTTTCTCCTTCCTGTCTTTCCTTTCTAAAAAGGGCAAGTACCGCAATTCCCCAGGCTCCGCCTTCCCCGGCAGTCTCCATCACGGAAACCGGTGCATTCATGGCGGCTGCGGCGATTCTCTGCCCCACACCCTTTGTCTTAAAGTATCCGCCGTGTCCAAAGAGTTCATCCACCCGTACACCTTCTTCTTTCAGCAAAAGGTCCATACCGGATTTTAATGCAGCCAGTGCGGAATACAGATGCATCCGCATGGTATTGGCAAGGGTAAAACGGCTCTCTGCGCTTCTTGCAAACACCGGAACGCCGGTTTCAAAGCCGGTAACCGGCTCGCCTGAAAAATAATTGTAGGAAAGCATGCCGCCACAGTCGGCATCCCCCTTCAGTGCAATGCCGTACAGACGGCTGAATAATTCATTCTCATCGATATGCAGTCCGTAGAGTTCCCCGAACTCTTTGAACAGCTTTGCCCAGGCATTGATCTCAGAGGTACAGTTATTGCAGTGTACCATCCCCACCAGCGCTCCATCCGGTGTCGTCACCAGATCAATCTGGGGATACACACGGGATAACTCCTTTTCCAGCACCACCATGGCAAAGACGGAAGTACCTGCCGAAATATTACCGGTCCGTTTTGCCACGCTGTTGGTTGCTACCATACCGGTTCCCGCATCCCCTTCCGGCGGGCAGAAGGAAATCCCTGCCTCCAGCATTCCGTCAGGATCCAAAAGAAGCGCTCCTTCCGGCGTTAATGTGCCTGCATCTTCACCGGCAGACAGCACTTTAGGAAGAATATGGTCCAGCTTACAGCGAAAGCCCTCTTTTTGCGTCAGTGCTTCAAACTGCTCCATCATGCGCCTGTCATAATCGCCGGTATGAATATCAATCGGAAACATGCCCGAAGCATCTCCTACGCCGAGTACCTTTTTCCCGGTCAGTTTCCAATGAACGAAACCTGCCAGTGTGGTCAGGTATTTTACATTTTTTACATGTTCCTCCCTGTTTAAAACAGCCTGATAAAAATGGGCGATACTCCACCTTTGGGGAATATTGTACCCAAATTCTGCCGTCAGCTTTCCGGCTGCTTCCTCCGTAATGGTATTTCTCCATGTGCGGAAGGGCACCAACAGCCTGTCATTCTGATCAAATGCCAGATATCCGTGCATCATGGCAGAAATTCCGATTGCCGAAAGATGCCTTAATGTGACACCGTACTTACGTTTTACGTCCGCTGCAAGATCCCTGTAGCAATCCTGTAATCCTTCCCGGATATCCTGTTCGGAATAGGTAAAGATCCCGTTCTCGTATCTGTTTTCCCATCCATGTCCGCCTGATGCTAAGGGCAGGCCTTTTTCATCCACCAGCACCGCTTTAATTCTGGTGGAGCCGAACTCGATTCCCAGGCAGGCTTTTCCCTCTTCAATAATCTGTTTTGCTTCCACTGCGCACCTCCGTGTGTTTACACAATCCTTCTTTTCTATTGTATCGGTGCGCCCCGTTTACGTCAATAGTCAGTCACCTTTCAGGGCTTCCTTTAAGGTTCTCCAGCCCAAAATGGCACATTTGACCCTTGCCGGCATATGGGAAATATCCTGCAGGGCGCCTGCTTCTTCCAGGCTTTCCACTTCCTCCTTTGAAGCAGTTCCCTTTATCATTTTGGAAAAGAGTTCGCCAAGCTTAAGGGCTTCCTCTTTCGTTTTGCCGATAATCATCCCCAGCATAATGTCTGCGGATGCCTGGGAAATGGCACAGCCGTCTCCGGTAAATGCTCCATCCGTAATAATGCCGTTTTCCACCTTTAAATGCAGAAAAATATCATCTCCGCAGCTGGGATTAACCCCCTCTAACACAATGTCTGCGTCTGACAGATCATGTTTGAATTCCGGATGAATATTGTGCTCCGTAAGAATTTCATTGTAAATGTGGTTACCTTCCATATCCCATTCTCTCCCTTATCTTTGATACGCTTGAAAGAAACTTCTCTGCTTCTTCCATGGTATTATAAAACATAAAGCTTGCACGGGTAGCCGAGGCAATTCCCAGGTGCTTTAAAAGCGGCTGTGCACAGTGATGACCGGCTCTGACTGCAATCCCGTCGGCGCTTAAAATTTCACTCACATCATGGGGATGCACACCTTCCACCGTAAAGGTCACGATTCCGGTATGTTCTTTTGCCTCTTTTGCACCCAGCACATGGACATAGGGCATCTTTTGCATTTCCTCCAGCACATACTGAGTCAGCATCTCCTCCTGTTTCTGCATGGCAGAAAACCCGATTTCCCGGATAAAGCGGATGGCAGCAGCCAGTCCCACTGCGCCTGCCGCATTCACGGTGCCCGCTTCAAATTTATGAGGCAGCTCGGCAAACACGGCTCCCTGCCTTGTCACGGATTCAATCATCTCGCCGCCGGATAAGAAGGGCGGCATACTGTCAAGAAGCTCCTCTTTGCCGTACAAAACACCGATTCCCATGGGACCGAAAAGTTTATGTCCGGAAAAGGCAAAGAAATCACAGTCCAGTGCCTGCACATCCACCGGCATATGGGGTGTACTCTGGGCACCGTCCACCAGGATGACCGCTCCTGCCTTATGTGCCATGGCTGCTATTTCCCGGATGGGATTGACCCTTCCCAATACATTGGACACCTGGGTCACGGCAACAATCTTTGTCCTGTCTGTTATCAGGGTTTCCACTTCTTTGAGATCCAGACTGCCATCCTGTGCGCATTCCATGTACTTTAAGGTAGCGCCGCACATCTTTGCCACCATCTGCCAGGGGAGCAGATTGCTGTGATGCTCCATAACGGAGATCAGAATTTCATCCCCCGCCTTCACATGTGTAAGGGCATAGCTGTATGCCACAAGATTGATACTTTCCGTGGTGTTTCTTGTAAAAATAATCTCCGAGGGAAACTTTGCATGTAAAAAATCCGCTACTGTGCATCTGGCTTCCTCATAGGCATCCGTTGCTTCTACTGCAAGCGGATAAAGCCCTCTTAAGGGGTTAGCATTGTGCCGTTCATAAAATTCCTTTTCCGCATCCAGTACACACTGTGGTCTCTGGGACGTAGCGGCATTGTCAAGATAAATAAAACCTGTATTTCCAAGAAGCGGAAATGCTTTTCTGTATTCCGTTACATCCATTCCTCGTTTTCCTCCTTCAGGCCTTCCCGTAACCATTCTTTTGTCTCATCTGTTGCCACAATTCCCGCAATTCTGCGAATGGCAGCCTCAGACAGAATCTCTTCCGCCTCTTTTCTGCCGATGCCCCTGCTTTCAAAATAAAACAGAGTATCTTCGTCAAGTTCACCGATCGTGGCACCGTGACTGCCGGACACCGTTTCTTCCCGGCAAAGAATAACGGGGATCGTCCTGTTTTCTGCTTTCTCACCAAGCATCAGGACAGTTTCTGTTTCCTCGCCTGCCGCATTGGCTGAGCCCTGCTTAAAATCAATCGTGCCGCGGAATGTCTTTACCGCTTCCTCTTTTAAGGCACCGTCAGCCCTGATTTTTGACTGACTTCCCGCTCCGTAATGGTTCACTACCATATTGATGTCCAGCTGCCCCCTGCCGCCTGCAAGATACCCTACGTCAGCCGTAAATGACGAGCTTTCTCCCGTAAGCTCAGCAAGCGTCTCCAGATACAGATCACCGCTTTCCGGTGCCATCTGGTAAAGGGAAAAGGTTCCCTTCTTTGCAACGCCTGCCCGAATCCGGTTAATCAGTACACTATCCTTCTTTGTCCTAAAAAGCTGTATCAGTTTCACACAGGCATTATCAGCTACCTGAATCTGTATTTCCACATTCAGATGGGCGAACTCGCCATAGTTCATACAGATAACCTTTTCCTCACCTTCCCCCGCATTTATCTCTATGATTTTTTTCTCATAATCTGTGCCGGAAAGAGTAAGAAATACCGGGCTTTCCTCTCCATCTGTTTTCACCGTTTTCTGCTCACCGCCCTCTGTCCATGGCAGCTTTACCTCATTCAGATTCAGCCGGTACCATGTCTTTGCGGGCATCTCATTGATTTTCATAATTGTATTATTTTGACCCATAACCATGCCTTTCCGTTATCCTATACTGCCTTTCATTTCCAGTCTGATCAGATTGTTCATTTCCACGGCGTATTCCATGGGCAGTTCCTTGGACACATTATCCGCAAAACCGCTGACAATGAGCGCTCTTGCCTCTTCCTCCGAAAGTCCCCTGCTCATCAGGTAAAATACGGCGTCATCGCTGATGCTGCCAATCTTTGCCTCATGGCCGATGGATGCTTCCCGGGTGCGTACATCTATGGCGGGAATGGTATCCGACCTGGAAATGGAATCCAGCATCAGGGACTGGCAGGATACTGCAGACCTGGTGCCCTTGGCATTGGGATTCACCACCACGCTGCTTCGAAACGTACTGATACCGCCACCCTTGCTGATGGACCGGGTATTCATATAGGAGCTGGTATCCGGTGCCGCATGTACGACCTTGGCGCCGGTGTCCAGATTCTGTCCTTTTGCTGCAAAGGTGACACCGGTAAACTCCATCTTTGCGCCTTTTCCTTTTAGAATCGTCATGGGATACAGATAGCTTACATGGGAACCAAAGGAGCCGGATACCCACTCCATGACACCGCCTTCCTCCACGAGTGCCCTCTTGGTGTTCAGGTTATACATATTCTTGGACCAGTTTTCTATGGTAGAATACCGTAATCTCGCATTTTTCTTTACAAAAAGTTCGACACAGCCTGCGTGCAGATTTGCCACGTTATACTTTGGAGCGGAACAGCCTTCAATAAAATGCAGACTGGCGCCTTCCTCCACAATGATCAGTGTATGCTCAAACTGTCCCGCTCCCTTCGCATTCAGACGAAAGTACGACTGCAGGGGAATGGATACCTCCACACCCTTCGGTACATAGACAAAGGAGCCTCCTGACCATACGGCTCCATGCAGGGCTGCAAATTTATGGTCTCCGGGCGTGACAAGCTTCATGAAATATTCGTGTACCATATCGGCGTATTCCCCCTGCAGGGCACTCTCCATGTCAAGATACACGACCCCCTGTGCTGCTACCTCATCCCTGACATTATGGTAAACCAGCTCCGAGTCATACTGTGCTCCCACACCGGCCAGAGAGGTTCTCTCTGCCTGTGGGATGCCAAGCCGCTCAAAGGTTTCCTTGATGTCCTTTGGCACATTTTCCCAGTCATTCTGCATGTTGCTGCGGGGACGTACATAAGTCGCAATGTGATCCATATCCAGTCCTTCAATGGAAGGTCCCCAGTCCGGCACCTTCATTTCCTGATAGATTTTAAGAGACTGCTGTCTGAATTCCCGCATCCATTCGGGATCCTTTTTTTCTTTTGCAATCTGATCCACGATTTCCGGTGTCAGCCCCTCTGCAACACGAAAGGCGTCCTTTTCTTCATCCCGGATATCGTAAATACTGCGGTCAATATCTTCCACATATGTTTTTTCTTCCATTATTTTCCTATCCCTCCAAAGCCGCTTTCGTTGATCGTATCGATCAGGGAAGCCTCTCCTTCCTTCACGATCACACCGTTTTCCATAACATGCGTCACATCCACATGAAGCGACTCTAAGATTCTGGTACTGTGGGTAATGATAAGCAGGCTGCCCTGACATCTTTCCTGATAAATCTGTATCCCCTTTGACACCGTCTTCACGGCATCTACATCCAGGCCTGAGTCTGTCTCATCCAGGATGGCAAGGGCCGGCTCCAGCATGAGCAGCTGCAGGATTTCCGCTTTCTTTTTTTCACCGCCGGAAAATCCCACATTTAAATCCCTCTCTGCGTAGGATTCGTCTATATGAAGAAGCTCCATCATTTCAAGCAGTTTCTTTTTATAAGTAAAAAGCCTGATTCTTTCTCCGGTCTTGTATTCCAGTGCACTTCTGATAAAAGCAGACAAGGTAACCCCCGGTACCTCCAAGGGATTCTGGAAAGACAGAAAAATCCCTTTCTTTGCCCTTTCATTGACCGGTATATGGGTAATGTCTTCCCCCTGAAAGAAAATCTGTCCCCCTGTCACGGTATAGCGGGGATTCCCGGCAATGGCATATCCCAAGGTGGATTTACCGGTACCGTTCGGTCCCATAAGCACGTGGGTACTGCCTTTTTTCATCTGCAAATTCACTCCATGCAGAATTTCCTTATCCTCTGCATTTACATGCAGATCCTTTACGTTTAATAATGTGTCACTCATATGTCATTCTCCTTCGTCCTTCCTCTAATAAATCATGCAGTGTATGGCTGTCCAGATAATGATCAATTACCTTACCAAGACCCATCCAGAACGGCATGGTGTAGCAGGTGTCCGCTCTGGCGCATTTCATGTCCGATTCTCCCATGCAGGCGACCGGAACCATATCGCTCTCCACGGTTCTTAAAATCTCTCCTACCGGATATTCTTCTGCAGGCTTTAAGAGCCGGTATCCGCCGGTTTTACCGGAAGACGAGTCCACCAGATGTGCCTTGGACAGTGCCGTCATGATCCCCTCCAGATATTTTCTGGATATTTCCTGTCTGTCTGAAATTTCCTTCAGCGAAATATATTCCCCATTGTTATGTTCTGCCAGATCCAGCATCACACGCAGGGCATACCTGCCCTTCGTTGAAATCATCATCCTGATACCCCTTCCTTTCCACAGATTCTTCCTGCAATTCCTATCTTCACAGTAGGAATTATAAGCATATATTCCTACCTTGTCAATAGGAGTTTTTGGCAATAAAAACGAGTGGTAAGATTTCCTGCCACTCGCTTTTCCTGCGTAAATACATTTTTAATGCATAATCTTTTTTATTTTGTGCCGCTTCCGCCACAAGCCATACATTTTCCACTGCCTTTACAGCTATTACACGTAACAGGTGTTGTACCACCGCCGCATATCGTGCAGGTGTACACATGGGATCCCATACAATTAGGGAAATCGCATGTTCCCTCATGTTTATTACTGTTCCCGTTAGCATCACAGTAGATACAGGTTTCTGTCAGGGAACCGTGACACCTCGGACAGGAAACCGTATACCCGCTTCCCCGGTATCCGTCACCTTTACATTCATCACATTTTCCTGTCCCACCACAAACACTGCATGCGGCGGCCGGTTCTGTACGAACCTTCGTTGTCACCGCTGCTGTCACATGATTTTCTTCAACTGCTTTGACTGCTACTGTTTCCATTTCGGCACATATTGCATTACTGTCACAATCTGTATCTCTGATTTCCGCTATCTCAATATTTACCTCTTTCCCGTCAGTCAGAAATTCTTTTTCAGCCGCTGCCTGAATAATTTTTTCGATTCCTTCTACTGCCGTAACATCTGTAAAGTCGATATCTGCGAAAGCAGTTTCTGCATCCTCATTCATGTATTCCGTGCCAATAATGACGTTGTCTGCATTCAGATACAACCTGATCTGCGGATTAATGGTAACAATAACGGCCAGTGCATATTCCTCAGGAATCCGGTTTTCCGTTCCATCCTCTGCTGTCTTCACATCTTCCACTGTCGCCTCAGCAGATTCCACTACTGCTTCCGCAGTATCCTCTGTCGTTTCCGCAGTTTTCTCTGTCATTTCCGCAGTTTTCTCTGTCGTTTCCGCA
>JBJFCA010000046.1:0-5010 GCA_051888725.1 Lachnospiraceae bacterium | reverse complement strand
TAGAGCACTTCACTCGTAATGAAGGGGTCGAGGGTTCAAGTCCCTTTTTCAGCTGTTAAAAAATGTCTGCAGATTCTGCAGACATTTTTTTTCAGATTATTTCTGATGTACATCCAGCTGTGGATAGGGAATTGCAATTCCAGCTTCATCCAGCACATATTTGATTCTTTCGTTCAGTCTCCATTTTGTCTGCCAGAAATCTTCATTCTTAACCCAGCAGCGCAGGCAGAGTTTTATGGCGCTGTCTCCAAGTTCATCCACATAAACAAACAATTCTTCATTTTTAAGCGGTGCCGGATCCTGCTTCAATAATTCGGTAAGCACCCTCTTTGCCTCCCTGATATCGGTATCGTAGGATACGCCTACCGGGACATCCAGTCTTCTCTTCTCTTTCACCGTCACATTGGTCATACTGGTATTGGCCAGTGTACCATTGGGCAGAATCACCACTCTGTTATCAAAGGTCGTCAATTTCGTATAAAAAAGCTGTATTTCCGAAACAGTACCTTCATTTCCCTTGTTGTCTTCTACAATATAATCCCCTACCTTAAAAGGTTTCAGCAACAGTATCAGAACACCGCCCGCAAAATTGGAGAGGCTTCCCTGAATGGCAAGACCGATTGCTACACCGGCAGAACCAAGCAACGCCACGATACTGGCAGCATCCACGCCAAAGCTTCCCGCTATGGTAAAAATAAGTATTGCATACAGTGCTGCCTTTGTGAAAGAATCCGTAAACTGAATCACTCCCACATCCGCCTTCGCTTTTGTCATGGATTTTTTAATAATTCTTCGAATCAGCTTAATTAACTGCGTGCCAATCATAAAACAGATAACGGCAAGCAGAATTCTGATTCCCAAAGAAAGTGCTTTAGACGGAAGGTCCTCAAAAAACTTTTCCCATACAGATGCTTTCTTTGCTACTTCCTGCCATTCTTCCTGCAGGGAGGCTGTCAGAAAAATCCCGGCCAGATAGTCCATTGTTATTCTCCTTTCGTCGGTCTGTATGCTAAGATGCTTAAAGATAACGGAGCCAGACTCAGTGTTATGGAATATGGCTTATCATCCCATTCTTTTTTATAAGCCCTCTTGGCTCTCTTATTCACAAAGCCTTCACCGCCAAACTCTTCCGCATCGGTATTTAATATTTCTTTATAACTGCCTTCATAGGGAACACCCACTCTGATCTGTCTTTCCACACCCGAAAAGTTGGCGGCTACAACAAGCAGGCTGTCCTTCGCTTTTCCTCTTCGCAAGTAAGTCAGAAGGTTTTCCTGACTGTCTATACAATTGATCCACGAAAATCCTTCCGGTTTATCATCCCATTCGGATAAAGCAGGGAAATTTACGTACAGTTCATTCAGGCGTTTTACGAGATCCGCAATCCCCTGATGCTCCGGATATTCCTTAAGTTCCCATTCTGTTATTCTGTTTTCATTCCATTCATCAAATTCGGCGATGTCCTGCCCCATAAACAAAAGCTTTTTGCCGGGATGTGTAAACATATAAGCATACGTGAGTCTTAAATTGGCAAATTTCTGTTCCCGGTTTCCCGGCATTTTGCCAATCATGGAGGACTTGCCGTGTACGGTCTCATCATGTGAAAATACCAGCATAAATTTCTCGCTGTATGCATAAATCATGCTAAAGGTCAGCTCATTGTGATGATGGCTTCTGAAATACGGATCATAGTGGATATAACCAAGATAATCATTCATCCATCCCATATTCCATTTTAAGTCAAAGCCAAGACCGCCATCCTTTAAGGAGCCCGTAACCATGGGCCATGCCGTACTTTCTTCCGCAATCCGCAGTACCCCGGGATTGCGTTTTCCCATCATGGAGTTTAAATGCTTGATCATTTCCACTGCTTCCAGATTCTCATTACCGCCATAAATATTGGCTGTCCACTCACCGGGACCCCTGCCATAATCCAGATAAAGCATAGATGCCACAGCGTCCATGCGGATACCGTCCGCATGATACTTCTCCACCCAGAAAAGCGCATTGGCAATCAGGTAATTGGATACTTCCGGTCTGCCGTAATCAAAGCACAATGTACCCCAGTGGGGATGGGATCTGCGCCTCTCATCAGGATTCTCATATAAGCAGGTTCCGTCAAAGGAAGAAAGACCGTGAAGATCCCGGGGAAAATGAGCCGGTACCCAGTCTAAAATCACGCCGATTCCGGCTTTATGCAGTGCATTGACAAAATACATAAAATCCTGCGGCGTTCCGTAACGGGCGGTAGGGGCATAAAAACCGATCACCTGATAACCCCAGGACGCATCCAGCGGATGCTCCATCAC
Source organism: Lachnospiraceae bacterium (assembly GCA_051888725.1). GTDB lineage: Bacteria > Bacillota > Clostridia > Lachnospirales > Lachnospiraceae > Acetatifactor. The sequence goes on along the minus strand of JBJFCA010000046.1, from coordinate 2,701 downwards.
CGGCATCAGTTCCACATGGGTATAGCCCATCTCTTTCACATAAGGAATCAGCTTATCTGCAATCTCTCTGTAATTGGCATACTCACTGTCGCCTTTTGGGGCAGTAAAGCTTCCCAGATAAAGCTCATATACACTGATGGGTGCATTGCCCTTCTGAAACGTCTTCCGTTTCCTGATAAATTCCGCATCTTCCCATTTAAAATGACGAAGATCCGTAATAACGGATGCCGTCTGCGGTCTTAACTGTGCCGCATTTCCGTAAGGATCGGCTTTTAAATAAGTAAGTCCGTTCTTCAGTTTTATTTCATACTTATAACAGTCTCCCACTTTGGCACCGGGAATGAATATTTCAAAAATGCCGCCGGGAAGCTTTCTCATCTGGTGTATCCTGCCATCCCAGTGATTGAAATCTCCCACCGTACTGACACGCAGTGCATTGGGTGCCCATACCGCAAAATAAGTGCCTTCTTCTCCCATATCCGTCATGGGATGTGCCCCCAGCTTTTCATATATGGTGTAATGAATCCCATTTGCAAAAAGTGATTCATCCTCATTAGAAATCAGGCATTCATGCCTGTATGCATCCTTTACGATTTCCGTGCTTCCGTTATCATAGGTAACGATATACCGGTAATCCGCTATTTTTTTCACAGGCAGCCAGATTGCAAAGAAACCGTCATCATCTGCCAGTTCCATTTCTTTTTCAGACATATCCTCTGTGAACTGTACCATCACCTTTACGGCACCCGGAAAAAATGCCTGCAGAAGCGTCCCGTTTCCTTCCGGATGCGGGCCCAGCGTGTCATGCGGGTTCTGGGATTCCGAATAAATAATTTCTTCAATGATCGGCCAGTTCATCATTTTGTATAATTTTTTTGTCATGTTCATCCTCCCCGGTTATAAACTATGTATAAATAATCCGCTGCGCAGTTTCGGTTCAAACCACGTAGATTTCGGCGGCATTAAAAGTCCTGCGTCAGCAACTGCAAAAAGCTCTCCAATAGAGGTGGGATACATGGAAAAAGCAGCTTTCATATCCGTTTCGGTTCTCCTCTTCAGTTCGGAAAGCCCACGAATACCACCCACAAAATCGATTCTTGCATCCGTCTTGGGATCCTTTATTCCAAGAATCGGTGAAAGGATTAAATCCTGCAGCAGGGAAACGTCCAGCCCTTTCACAGGATCGGTACTGCGGTAGTTTTCTTTTAAGGTTAATAAATAGCCCTTTCCGTCCAGATACAGTCCGATTTCCCCTTTTTTTGACGGGCGTACCGGTTCCGTGCCCTTTTGTGTAACCGTAAAGCATTCCGTTATCCGGTTTAATAATTGTTCGCCGGTAAGACCATTTAAGTCTTTTACCACCCGGTTGTAATCCATAATCAAAAGTTCACTGTCCGGGAATACCACCGACAGGAAGTAATTGAATTCCTCATTTCCCGTATAATCCGGATGCTCTTTCCTTCTTTTCAGTCCCACTTTGACTGCAGAAGCGCACCGATGATGTCCGTCTGCAATATACAGGCTGCCCATACTCTGAAAGATTTCACTGATTTCCTGTAGTTTGTCCGTATCATCAATTTTATACACTCTGTGTGTAATTCCATCCTCAGACGTAAAGTCGTAGAGCGGCTTTGATTTTTTCATCTCATCCGTTAATCTTCTTAAATCCTCCCTGTCTCTGTACGCCAGAAAAATAGGTCCTGTCTGGGCATTCAGCGTATCCACGTGACGGATACGGTCTTCTTCCTTATCTGCCCTGGTGTTTTCATGTTTTTTGATCACACCTTCTGTATAATCGTCAATGGAAGCACATCCCACAATACCGGTCTGGCTCCTGCCGTTCATCACCAGTTCATATAAATAAAAGCAGGGGCTTTCTTCCTTTATAAACTCACCCTTTTTTATCTGCTCATCCAAAAGCTCCTTGGCTCTTTCATACACTTTTTTATCATAGGTATCCACATCATCGGGTAACGTGGTCTCCGCTCTGTCAATTCGAAGAAACGAATGCGGTTTATCCTTTACCGCTTCTTTTGCTTCACTTCTGTTATATACATCATACGGCAGTGCCGCTATCTTGTCTGCCATGCCCTCTTTCGGACGAATTGCAGCAAAAGGTCTCAATACAGCCATTACCTGTTTCCTCCTGTGTCCTTCATATTTTATATTATTTTAACAAATATCCCTATACATCACAAGTCAATGTGTGATAAAATATCGTAAGTTCAAAATACAGTTTCAGGAAAAAGAGGTGTAAATGATGACCGCAGAAGATAGAAAATTCTTATCCCGTATTAACAAATACGCAGAAAGCGTCATGGCCGATATCGATCCCCAAAAGGTTCAGGTATCTTCGCAGTTGGAAAAGCTGCGACCGGTCATGGAAGAAATGGCTGCCGAGCAGGGTATTCCCTTGGAGGAACTGTTTATCCGGTATATGGATCTGCAAAGCGAAGCTGCCTGCTTAAGCAACGACAAGCTGCGTGAAGGACTGGAAGACATCTGCTCAGACGATATGGAGCATCCTTTTCTGTTTCGTTAAGACAATTTTATGTATCAGGGAAAAGTCCAGAAATGATAAAAGCCCAGGCTGCCTAATGACAGTCTGGGTTTTTTATGCCTGAATTCTTAATTCTTTATTGAATCCCTTTCGGGTTTATCTTGAACTTCACCGTTTTCAAACCGCCATATTTTCCGATTC
>JBJFCA010000045.1:0-5039 GCA_051888725.1 Lachnospiraceae bacterium | reverse complement strand
CGCCACATTTTCAATGCAAAACACGGCAAACTCCAGCTCACTGGAATTTTTTATTCTCTCATCCTGCATCACCAATTCGACCTTCCTTTACTTAATATTTGTTGCAATTTTCCCACTATTTGCTACTATATACTCTTTAAAATCTGGTGCAGTGTACATTCCACCCTGCCTAACACATTCTTTTATTAACATTTTAATCTCAGCTGTTGATATTCTCATTCTACTCCGTCTCCTTTGTTCTGTTTTATCAATTTGTTTATTATTTTTATTTATTTCTTATTTATTAATTGCATCTTTAATTTTCGTATTAAAATTATAAAACATGTCAATATCTTTCTCAATACTTTTAATTTATTGTATAACTTCATTTTTTTCTAAAGTATTGTCCCGTCAACAGCATTTTGTAATTTTTCGTTTCTTTTTAACTTCATCTCATAGGCAGGCTTTCGCTCACGCATAACGCCCCATAACCGACTCTGTCGTTGGGGTATTTTGTTTCCCCTCTGATCTCTCTGGCTCCCCTTCTTAAATACGCCTTTACCTTTTCCCCATACAAAAAAGGATCGTTCCCCTGTATGATTCCCCACTCCATAAGCAGTGCTGCTGCCCCTGTCACAAAGGGCGTGGCAAAAGAAGTTCCTGTAAAGGAAGCATATCCTCCGGAAAGATCCGGTGCCGTGATGGCTACACCGGGAGCCGCCAGATCCGGCTTTGCGGCCCCTGCCGCCAAAAGGCCGATGTCCCTTTCCGCATAACGGTATCCTCTTCCCGAAAAATCAGCGTAGGCATCATAAGTACTGTCATAGGCTCCCACTGTAATCACCTTGGTGGCAGTGGAAGGGATGGTAAGCGTCAGATTCGGTGTCGGTGCAAAAAAGCGTGTATTGGCGTTTCTTGCTGCTGCCGACGGCAGATAAAAATAAAAACTGCCTTCAGGACCCTCCGACTGCAGCCGGAAAGACCAGATTCCCGGTGAAATAAACTGCTGCAGGGGAATAAAATCAAAATAAATTTCCTGAACCACTGAAAAAGGAGCCGGTTCCCCCACATAAATTAAAATCCGTGTATTTTCAATCTCCCATACCGTTTTACCGCTGAGACTGGTAGGTACCGTAAAATCATTCCCCCCCGGAGAACGCAGCCTGATTCTGAAAATATCCGTATACTGCTTCCAGATCTGGACGCTGATTGCCGTTTCAAAGGAACCTACGGACAATTCCACGTTTGTGCCGTTTCCTCCTGTCGCTATGCCCTCGGCATGACCGCCCGATGCGGCTTCATTCCCGCTTCCCACACAGACGACAGTCCTGCCGATTTCGCAGATATTATCCATAAACCGCTCTAACAGGGAACTGCCGTCATGAGCCCCATAAGTATTTCCAAAGCTCAAATTCACGGCAAGCGGTCTGTTAAGAGCCTGTGCTTTCTTCACTACATAGGTAAGCGCCCGCATCATCTCTGTTGTCCTGGGAAAAGAATTGGCAGCAGGAATTCCTAACTTCACCACAAGCAGTTCACTTTCCGGTGCCACTCCCTCATACCCCTGATAGGAAGAAGCCGCAGCTATCCCCGCTACTGCCGTACCATGTCCGCTGGTGTCCGTACTGGGAACCATTTCATACCGCTTTAGCGGATTGTTTTCCTTAAGTGCGGCGTCGATCTGTTCTTTGCCAAATTCCGTGCCAAGCAGGAAGCCTTCCGGCGGGAAGAAGCCTTTCTCCGGGTCCGGTGCAATCGTCTGATCCCATAAAGATAGAATTCTGCTATCTCCGTCCGCCGTCCTGAAATGCCTGTTTGTATACTCAATGCCGGAATCGATGACAGCCACCAAAACGCCTTTTCCACTTAAAAACGGCTGTCTTTTCGTAACGGGCAGGATACAGGAAACCTCCTTTCCCTCTGTTACCGAAAAAAACAGCCGTTTGGGCTTTTCCACATATTCAATTTCCGGGAGTCTGCTCACCGCATCAATCCGGTCAGCCTGTACGGTCAGAATGGCATACCCCGCAATCAGATCTTCCGCAGATAGCGACAGTTCGGCTATCCTTTGCAGATTCCCATTATATTTGACAATCAGCTCCCAGCTGTCAGTCTCCTCATTGAATCCTACGTTCAGATTCAGTGACCTTTCCCTGACTGCTTCCGGCGTCTCAAGTGCTAGGGAAAGCACATTTTCTATTTTCTGGTTTGCACCGTTTTCCCGTTGCATTTGGCGGATCTCCACTTTTTCCATGTCCGTCTCCGTTTGCCTGCCATTACAAAAGGATATGCAGGAAACCGGATATTCATTCACTTTTACCCTGCTGTGTGTTAGCCCCCGATACTCCCATGCGGTTCAACGTCACTACTGTTTATAAAACTCCCGCATCAAGGCAACTGCATAAGCGGTATCCTTGATTCCTGCCGTTTCCACGGCAGAATGCATGGCAAGCTGGGGAAGTCCGATATCCGCTGACGGTACCGACACATGGGAGGTAGAAATATTTCCCAGAGTAGAGCCGCCTGCAATATCCGAGCGGTTCGTATAAATCTGTACCGGCACTTTTGCTTTTTTACATAATAGCTTCACGTAAGCGGCTGAAACCGCATCCGTAGTGTACTTCTGTCCACCATGGAATTTAATAACAACACCATTGTTTAAGAAAGGTCTGTTGGTGGGATCCGCTTTTTCCGGATGATTCGGATGCAGTGCATGGGCATTGTCCGCCGAAAGCAGAAAACTATCTGCAATCTTTGCCTGAAGCCAGCTCTCAGTCTTTCCAAAAGCACCCCTGATCCTTGCAAGCACGTCAGCAAGGAAAGTAGAATCAGCACCCTGTCTCGTCCCACTTCCCACCTCTTCGTTGTCAAATACAAGACAGAGGTTGATGTAATCCCCGGGCTTTTCACTGGTCATGGCACGCATCGCTGAATACGCACACTGCAGATCATCCAGTCTCGGGGACAGAATGTATTCTCCTTTGCTGCCGATTACGGTGCCTTTCTGTCTGACGTATAAAAACAGATCATACGATAAGATATCGTTTCGTTTTACGCCGGCATATTCCGCTATCATATCTGCAAAATTCTTTTCCTCTGCTGCCTCTCCATATAACGGAAGCAAATCTACCTGCGGATTGTACTCTACACCCTTATTCAGCTCCCTGTTCATATGAATGGCTACGTTAGGAATCACACAAAGATCCCTGTCCACATTCACAAGGCGGCTTACCACCTGTCCGTTTTCCTCTATACAGATGCGTCCCGCTACGGACAAGGGTCTGTCAAACCAGGTACTTAAGATCATACCGCCATACTTTTCGGTATTCAGTCTCACGTACTGTCCTTCCACAGTCATCTGCGCATTTTCTTTGATCTTAAACGAAGGAGAATCGCTGTGGGCGGCAATCATATGAAATCCCTTAATTTCCTCTGCCTCTTTGTCCGGTATGGTAAATGCGGCAATGGAGGAATCATTTCGCTTTACATAATAACTTCTGCCTCTTGTTAACTTCCATTCCTCTGCTTCCTTCAGTTCCTGAAAGCCTGCCTTTTCCGCCATCTTTCCCAAATTCTGTGTTGCCTGAAAAGCGGTGGGACTCTGATCTATAAACGCAAATAATTCTTCGGTTTCCTTTTGAAAATTCATACTTTTTTCTTTACTCATACCTATTTCACTCCCACATGAAATCCCGTAATGGTTACCACCGCTGCCTGATTTCCCAGCTCATCCTCTATGGTAACCTCATAAAAATTGGTACTTCTGCCATCTTTGATGCAATGTGCCGTTCCAATCAGCTTATTTCCTTTTACCTTGCCGGTATAAGTAATATTAGAACTTAAGGACACCACGGACTGCCCCATGCAGTTCGTCGCTACTGCAAAGGTAAAGTCCGCCAGCATGAAGTGTACACCACCCATAATCCCACCTCTTGCGTTTTTATGTCTGTCCGAAAGCATAACACTGCACTTTGCGTAGCGCTCTCCTGCTTCTTCAATCACTGCCCCGTTTTCCGTGGCAAAGCGGTCCTGTGCAAAGAAAGTCCTGAGTTCTTCCAATTTTTCTCCTGTAATAAGATTTTCCATATTCATTTCCTTTCATCTATTTTTTTTATAAACCAGCATAACTCTACGCCTGACTCTGATTTATACGCCTTATGAGAGTATGACTTTCTATCCGCATATTGCTTCCTGTCAGAGTATGACTGCCAGCATTTTGCCTTCCTGTCAGAGTATGACTTCCAGCATTTTACCTTCCTGTCAGAGTATGACTGCCAGCATTTTGCCTTTCTGTCAGAGTATGACTGCCAGCATTTTGCCTTCCTGTCAGAGTATGACTTCCATACCTACTTTTTGTGGTTTTAGGCCACAGGACTCATAAAATTTCATGGCACTTTCATTACAGCTCCACACGTTTAAAGTCACATTGTAGCATCCATTTTCTCTGGCAAACTGCAAAACCGCATCATACAGTTGTCTTCCAATATGCTGCCCTCTTTTATCCTCGTCCACGCACAAATCATCTATATAGAGTGTGACATTTTTAACAAAAATATTACTGTCCCGGTGCCTTTGAAACTGGCAGAACGCATATCCACACATTTCATCCTTCTCATCCACAGCGGCAAACACAGGAGTTTCCTCATCATGCAGTATCGCCAGCAGCTGTTCTTCCGTATACTTTTTTGCACCCGCCAGAAATAAATCCGGTCTGCCGTTATGATGTACCATGCATACCTGATACAGTAACCGGTTGATCTGCACTAAATCTTTTTCCTCTGCTCTTCTGATTTTCATCCTTATCCCTCACAATAAATTTTTAATTCACGCACAACAGAGTCTTCACTTATCGTTTATCCAAATTCCTTGAGGCTTTCTGAATCCTCCTAATTTTCTATATTAACACAAAAATTACTCTACGAGAAGAGACTCCTTTTGTCTTGTTTGACCATATTGTATTTTCTCCCTTTTGGTTTCTTCTTGCATCTGGTATGCTCTCCGTGCCCTGGTGACGCATACTATTTTTGATTACTCTTGCATTTGGTATGCTCTCCGTGCCC
>JBJFCA010000044.1:0-5057 GCA_051888725.1 Lachnospiraceae bacterium | reverse complement strand
GCTTTGTCTGATTGGAAGTATTTTATTCTTTTTACACAAATTTTTTCAGGGTCTCGACATCTATGTTTTTTGCCTTTTAGATTGTAAGGAGCAAGAAAAAATTCAACCCATCGATGTTACACAATGGCGATTTTTTATTCTCTCAACCAAAGCTCTGAATGAATATAGTTTAACCGCCAAATCCATATCATTATCGTCATTAAAAAAACTGCCTGTAGTGGAATGTGATTTTTATCACATCAAAGAGTCGATTGACAAAATGAATATATAATCAGGTTTTAAGTGCATTCCTCGTCTGTCTATAAATCTCCAGTCGTGACAGTGACTTCGGACTATTGTTAGTCTGATTCACAGTCCGGCTGTTGTCATTTGGGTAGTAGTTATTCACAACAGAACTTTCAGCAGAACCATTCATAATAGCACCTGTCATGCCGTCAAGTTTGTAGTTAAGCTCAGAACTGAGCGTTACTCTCATTGTATCAGCAACACCGGACACAGCCTTTGCCACAACTTTTTTGCTTTTTATAATACCGTCAGCAAGTCCCTGCATAAAGTCGGGCATCCAGCTTTCGTATTCAGTAAGCGGTCCTACATCAGGAACAGTGATTCCGCAGGAGGCAGAAAACAGGAATGCTCCTAAGAAAAGCACAGACAAAAGTTTTTTCATGAAAAGACCTCATTTCACGGATTTTCCCATTTCGTAGGCTTTTTGCATCGCAGGTGTACCTTTGATTTCTCCTTTTTCATAGACACCGGCACCGCAGATCACACCCATTTCTTTTGCACCCTTTACACAGTCAGCGTAACCTCTGAAACAAGCAATTGTTGTATCCGCAGATGCAGTAGCTTCATCTGCCATAGTTGCAATGTAGTAAAATTCCTTGTCATGTACTTCCAGCCAACGTGCTACTGTCCGGTCAATTACGGCTTTGAGCTGTGCATCAATGGAATAGAAATAAACAGGACTTGCCAGAACAATGACATCTGCATCAATCATTTTCTGCAAAATTTCCGCCATATCATCTTTTATGGCGCAAATGCCGTTACTCTGACGGCAATAATAGCAGGCACGGCAATAACCGATTTTCTTTTCTGCCACACGGATTTTTTCTGCATCATTCCCGCTTTCCACTGCTCCGCGCATGAATTCATCGCAAAGCAAATCAGAATTTCCGCCTTTTCGTGGACTTCCGGATAAAATCAAAATTTTCTTGCTCATAGTTTTTCTCCTCTCAGAATCAAGTAATCTTTTGTATTTATTATAGCATGAGTTGTCAGAAATGAGAAGTTCAAATTGGTTACTACTTATAAACCTTTAGGTTAATGCTCTCATTGAAAATAATCAAAAATTATGCTACAATAAAATCTATCAGAAAGGCGGCATTTCTATGTATAATCCTCAGCTGGAAACGTTTATCAAAGTGGCAGACTGCGGCAGTTTCAATAAAGCGGCAGAAGAACTTTACATCTCTCCGCCCGCTGTTGTCAAGCAGATAAATTTACTGGAGTCTTCTCTGGATTTGCAGCTTTTTACCCGTACCCATCGGGGAATCCTGCTGACAGATGCGGGAAAATCTCTGTATCATGATGCTAAATATATCATACAATATTGTCATGAATCCGTCAGTCGTGCCAAGAATGCCATGCAGGATGAAGACTGCGTAATTCATATCGGTACTTCGCCTATGACTCCGGGGCAGTTTCTTATGGATATGTGGCCGCAGATTCACGCACTTTGTCCGGACATCAAATTTCAGCTTGTTCCTTTTGAAAACACACCGGAAAATTCCAGAGAAATTCTGAAAAATCTTGGGAAAAACATTGATATTGTAGCCGGGCTGTTTGATGACGGATTTCTGAAATCCAGAAAATGTTCAGGTTTTTTGATATCGCATGAGCCGATACGCTGTGCAGTTTCTATTTATAATGACTTGTCTGAGAAAAAACACCTCACCGTATCTGATATACACGGCAAAAACCTTATGATGATTCAGCGTGGCTGGAATACATATCTTGATGTAATGCGTGATGAACTGTTACAGAATCATTCACAAATCAACATCGTGGACTTTGATATGTTTAAGGTCAGCGCTTTCAATCAGTGTGAAAACGGCAATCAGCTGATGATTTGTATTGACAATTGGGCAAATGTACATCCTTTGCTGAAAGTTCTTCCTGTAGACTGGGATTATACGATTCCTTTTGGATTGTTGCACTCTCCGAAACCATCGTCTACCGTAAAACGATTTTTAGATGCCGTGGCACAGGTAATTGCAGATACAGACAGAAAAAGTTCATATCAGGAGGCGAGAAAATGCTCAGAAAGCATAAAATCTTGAAAATGTTATTAGTGATTTTATCTGTTATTATTTTTATAGTCCTGGCGGTAATTCTGTTTATTACTTTTTTCTCCTCGTTTGGTGGATGGGTTTCCAAAGAGGATAAACTTGATTATGAAAAAAGAGCGGAGAATTATGACTATGGTAAGTTTACATTTCCGGCAGAGTGGGTGCTTGAAGGACTTTCCGAGGATAATATAGTATCTGATAAGGATACCCTGCCAAAGGAAAATATACCTGTTGTAACTCCAGAATTCGCTGATGCTCTGGACATTGATAAATTAAATGTAACCTGGTTCGGACATTCAGGTATGCTTGTACAGATGCACGGAATGAATATACTTATTGACCCTGTTTTCAGCGAGCGCACTTCTCCTGTATCATTTATCGGACCAAAACGTTTCAGCGACTTGCCTGTTGAAATTCAGGATTTGCCGAACATAGATATCGTTGTTATCTCTCACGATCATTATGATCATCTGGATATGGATTCGGTCAAGGCTCTGAACCAAAAAGCCGGAAGATTTGTAGTTCCTCTCGGTCTTGAAAATCACCTTGAACACTGGGGAGTTTCGTCCGATAAGATTACCAATATGGCATGGTGGGAGGAAACCGAAATAAACGGTTTGACTATAGCCTGTACACCCTCACGTCATTTTTCGGGAAGACGTATAATTGATGCTGATGAAACGCTCTGGGCTTCGTGGGTTTTCAAAGACGAATATCATCAGATATTTGAAAGCGGTGACAGCGGTTACGGCGGGCATTTTGAAGAAATACATAAACGTTACGGTGACTTTGATTTTGTGATGATAGACTGTGCGCAGTACAATATGGACTGGCATTATGTTCATATGCTTCCCGAAGAATCTGCAATGGCTGCACAAACTTTAGGTGCAAAGACCGCAATGCCTGTTCACTGGGGAGCGTATGTATTATCATCGCATCCGTGGGACGACCCTGCTGAAAGGTTTACTGCCGCCGCAGAAGAACTTGGTATAACGGTTGTGACTCCACAGATTGGAGAAACTATGACATTGGAATATCCGGAAGAATTTCAGGAACGTTGGTGGAGAACTATAGAATAACCGGACATTTTTAGTACTGAAAAGAACGAATCATATACATATAAGAAAACAGGCAGATATCTTGTACAAAGTATCTGCCTGTTTTCTTTATAGTTGCTATACGGGTAATAAAAAATAGATTATTTATTATTCGTTATGCGAACAGTCCGCCTCCACCATGTTCATTTGTCATGCCCTGTTTTGTAAAATAACTGTGTTCTTTGATATCCAATACCAGAAGTTCATGGATTTCTTCTTCCGTAAGTCCCACATCCTTATAAAGGGAGTACAGTGTATCATACGATTTTTGTGTAGGATCGGCACCGTAGTATTCATCATTTTCAACGACTACCAGATATACTGGTGTACGACTTTTTACCAGTATTTCATAATCACCGTCCCATTGAGAACTGCAATGGAGATATGCAGAAAATAAATCAGGACGTTTTCCCATTACAAGAGACATCGTTTCTCCGCCGCCGGAATAGCCATTGGCATAAATTCTGGAGTGGTCAATATTATAATTCCTCAGAAAATATTTTACCAATGCAATTGTCTGATTGGCACTGGTTTCTCTCCAGTCATTCAGCTGTGGTGCAACAATAATCATTTTGTCATTATATTTTTTTGCCTCCAGTGCAAACGCTTCATTCCGCAGATTTGCACCAATACCCTGAAAATAAAGGCCTCCATATCCTGGCAGCGTGAAGTAAAGGGCATAAGGTTCACTTCCGTCATAGCTTTCAGGAACATATAGATTATAATGGATATCGCCGTTGTCTTTGGTATGCAGCACATTGCCCAGTGTAAAGTCCTGATATGTTTCTGTTCCGGTTGTCACTTTATCGCTGCTTTTCCAGAACCATTTCAACCCGTTATAGGTGTATTCACTGGCAGCAAATCCATTATGGGAATATCCTTCTTTGATACGATAAGCAAAGTTACCATTCTGTTCGCTGTCTGACTCTGTAAAATATTCAGAATCCCGCATTTTATCTGCTCTGCTATTATCATAGCTGTATGCAAAGTCATTTGTACCGGTCATCATGAAAACAAAATAGTCCTTTTGACTGTAATTTTCCGCAGCGGAAAATATGGTTTCATCATCCAGTGTTGTACCGCAGCTCATGGGCAGAAAGTAATGGAAATAATCCAGTCCATACTGAAATGTTCGCCATGTTGCTACCGAACCCATGGAAAAACCACCGAATCCACGGTGATCCCGCGATGCTTTCAAATCGTCAGCAGACGTGCTTCTGGCATAAGTACTGTATGTGGATTCAGCTGCCGGAATCAGGTCATTCAGCAATTCATTATGATAATTACGGGTCAGCGTTAATGCCAGACTAAAGTTGGAACTGTCCTGACTGCTGGTGTTGTTATAAGTAGGGCAGACAATAATCAGCGGTTCAATTTCACCATTCTGAATTGCATGATCCATGACATTCTTGAAATTGGAAGGATTGTCCGGTGTTCCGAATGTACTTGTTTCATTACTCCAGCCTCCGTGCATCAGATAAAAGATATTGTACTCCTTGTCTTCAGAGTAACCATATGGCAGATACACAATGGCACGTTTCTGCAATACCTGACTATGTTATTCATAGGTCATAGATTCATAGGTGCTATACTCAAGTTCCTCTAAAGTTCC
>JBJFCA010000043.1:0-5083 GCA_051888725.1 Lachnospiraceae bacterium | reverse complement strand
CTCTGCTGTTTCCGCTATTAATGATTCTGATGCTGTTTTTTCCCAAGGATGCCATGAGCCTTGCTTCAGAAGGTCTTATGGTATGGTATAGATCCTGTGTGCCTGCTTTGTTTCCTTTTATGCTTCTGTCCTCATACCTGATTCGTCAGAATTTAACCGATAGATTAACAAAGGGTTTTTCCCGCATCCTTACTCCCTTACTTGCAGTTACACAAAACGGCATCTATTGTATTCTGACAGGCTTTTTATGTGGATTTCCCATAGGTGCCAAAACAATTGCTGATCTTTACCGGGACAAAAAACTAAGCAAAAATGAGGCGCAGTATCTGTTATCTTTCTGCAACAATTTAGGTCCCGCTTTCTTTCTGGGAATCTTACTGCCATCCATTAAATCCTGCAGTTTTATTCCGGTTCCTTTCTTTCTGTTTGGCATGTATGGAATCCCGCTCTTATCTGCATTTTTGCATACACTGCTTTGCAGAAAATGTTTTCATTCTCACACAGGCAACACTGTAACACGTACTGTATTACCTAAAGAGTCCTGTATGCAGAGTCTGGAAGCCTCCATTCAGAGTGCCATAGCGGGCATCACCACATTAGGGGCTTATCTGATTCTGGGGAATCTTTTATTTTTAATCCCCCTATCCGGCAGCCGGATTCTAAACTTACTTACGGTTTATGAAGTACCGGAAGTGCTTTTAACCTCCTGCCGCTGTCTGATTGAGATTACCGGCGGAACAGCTGCCATGAAAGGCAGGTTTCCACTGTTTCTTTTAAGCATCCTGCCATTAGGCGGTATTTGCTGTATTTTGCAGACAAAAAGTATGCTGAAAGGTACAGACCTTTCCCTGCAAAAATATCTGCTGGCCAAAACACAGCAAAGTCTATTCTGCTTTCTCTATTACTTTTTTCTTTTTCGCCTTTTTCCGTGATGGCTTCGTGACCACACACCACTTAAAAGAAGAATCAGCAAAAAGATACCTAAAACACCAAAAAGGCATATTTTCAGGAAAATAGCAAAGGTGTCATCCGCATTTGTTTCTTTCTTTTCAGGTGCCCTGAAACCGCCATCAGGATCGGGACTGATTTCATCTTTCCACTTAAAATTTCCTTCCGATACATCCGTGTCGTTTACGTCGGTTTCGCCGGCCGTTACGATATCTTCTTCCATAAATACCGGAAAGCCTGTCAACAGATTACTCTCTGTAAAGCGGTCATACTGGTTGACTGCTTTTACGATAACAGAAGGACTCATTCCTACAGGAACATCTATTTCAAGCAAAAATGTATCAGGGCTGGTCCCGGCAATCAGATCTGCATCCGGCCATAACAGATAAGGCGTATATGTTTCACCCCCATCCAGGCTGTAAGCATAATACTGCATGGGAGAGTCGTAATCACAGCCGGTAACCTGCACACCAATTCTCCCTGCACTTACGTCTGCATAGGCTTCCTCTATGATGCAGATATCCGGATCCGTGGTATCCATCCCGGCATACAGCATATCCGGTGAAACCTTCACGGTATCTTCAAAATTGCTGTAATCCACCATCAGGCTGTCACTGTGCAGTCTGAAAAACTTTGCCACAGCAGCAGCATCCGCCTGTCCAAGTGCAATAAGATCCTCCGTGGAATCACAAAATCCCACATCCGCATCATGGTCAATATGACAGTGTTCTATCAAAGCTGCCGGAATCCCGTTATTCGTACATTCTCTAAGAATCCCATAATAATCGGTTCCCTTGTCGTTCAGTCTGGTTTTGATTCCCCTTATGGAAAGCCCCAGATTCTTCATTTCATTAAGCTGCAGGGCAGCGAACGAATATCCCTGCCTGTTTTCCTCTCCAAAGGCAGAAATCCACACTTCAGAGCCATACAGAATATTGCCGGGTGACATATTAAAATGCAGGCAGAATAAAAAGTCTGCATTTACATTTGCTGCAAATTCTGCCCGCTCTGCCAAAGACATCTCCGTATCTGCATCCTCATGGGTCAGATAGACCGTGATCCCCTCATATTTTCTTAATTCCTCTGCCATTGCCTTTGCAACGACGAGGTTCATTTCCTTTTCTACAAATCCATTATAATCTGCCCCCAGATTGCTTCCCCCATGTCCGGGATCAAGCACTACAATCAGCCTGCCGTCATCATCCGGCGGATAATAGAAATCCCCGGCTTTCACTTCCATTGCAGGAAGCAGGATAAAAATGGAAAAAATGAACCCCCATAAAAGGCTTATTAACGCTTTCTTCATAATTCTCCCATGAAAAATTCCCGGTAAACACATGGTTCCCGGGAATCATTATTTGTCTCTGTATTATATGAGATCAAGGTTTTCCCTTGGCTCTTCATCCAGATCCACTTCCTCGAGTTCATCTTCGGCAGGATGCAGTTCTGCCCGGTTGGACTGAATGATATCGTGATAATGATTTAAATTACCAATCAGTGTATCATAATTGGCTGTTGCTGTCTGACTGGAGGTTGCAATAATGTTTTCCAGATGCGCCAGCATATCATCCATGTACTGCATGGCAGACATCTTTACATTGTTAGCTTCCGTGGTGGCATTGTCCAGAATATCCTGTGCCTGTCTGGTTGCCATGGTAACAACTTCATTTGCCTGTGCATAAGCCTGCTGCATAATTTCATGCTCGCTGATCAACTGATTGGTCTGAATGGTTGTCTGTTTAATCAGTTCTTCCGCTTTTGCTTTTGCATCATTTAAGATGGCTTCCTTATTGCTGATAATCTTCTGGTAGCGTTTGATTTCATCAGGTGTCTTCATCCTGAGTTCCCGCAGCAATTCATCAATTTCCTCTTTGTTTACAATGATTTTGGTACTGGAAAAAGCCTGCGGCTTGCAGTTATTAATATAATCTTCAATTTCATCAATCAACTGTTCAATCTTGCTGCTCATATCTTCTCTCCTTATTACCCTTATCATTCACGCCATACTTTTCATATACAAGATCTGCCACAAATTTCGGTACACACATGGAGATATCACCGCCGAACGCTGCAATTTCCTTTACACTTGAGGAGCTTAGATAGGAATACTCCAGGCTGGTCGTAAAAAACATCGTATCCAGCTGTTCTCCCGAAAGCACACGGTTGGTTTGTGCAATCTGTAATTCATATTCAAAATCCGTAATGGCACGAAGTCCCCTGATTGCTACCCTGATATTATTTACTCTTGCATAATCAATCAAAAGTCCACTGAAGGAATCCACTTTGACATTTGGCAAATCTTTCGTGGCTTCCTCTAATATCTTAACACGTTCTTCCACAGAAAACAACGGCTTCTTTTCTTTATTATTCAAAACACTTACCACAAGTTCATCAAACACACTGGAAGCTCTTTTAATGACATCCAGATGTCCGAATGTCACCGGATCAAAGCTCCCCGGATATACAGCCCTTTTCATTTTTGATTCCTTTCCTGTAAAAACACATGCTTATTGGTTTTGTATTTCTTTTCCTTCAAAATCTGATATCCCATGTCTTCTGCATAGGAAAAATCCGTAAACAGATCAGCTTCTACTATAATCAGGGTATCTTCGTGAATATACCGGTATCCCTTTAACACTGATAAAACCTGTTTTTCAAGATCCTGTCCGTACGGAGGATCCATAAAAACAATATCCACTTCCTTCTCAAAAATACTGTTTAAGGCACTCAGGGCATCCTGCTTTAATACGACTGCCCGGTCTGCTAATTTTGTAAATTGCAGATTGTCCTGAATACAGTGAATGGCCTCTGCGGCATTTTCCGCAAAATACGCTTTTTTAGCGCCCCGGCTTAAGGCTTCTATTCCTATTGCCCCGCTTCCTGCAAAAAGATCCACAAACACACTGTAAGGTACTTTTGTCTGCAGCATATTAAAAAGAGTTTCTTTTATTCTGTCCGTTGTAGGTCTTGTATCCATTCCGTCCGGACATTTTAACGGAAGGCTTCTTGCCTCTCCTGCGATTACTCTCATGCTGATTTCCTTTCTTTGTTTATGCTCTGACTTTAACGCCCTTCCCGTCACGTTTTCCCATCTTTAAGGAATTTAGAACAAGCTTCCGGTTTTTGTACTGAATACTGCTTTCCACGGCATTCTGTATATAGTATACTTCTTCAATGCTGTCTTGTTCGGAAAGTTTCATTCCTCTGACACCCACAGCACCTTTTTTCTTTTCCGGAATTTCGTCAATTGCAAATTTTAAGAAATAACCCTCTTTTGACTTCAGGACAATATTCCGCTGCTCTTTCATAACGGTAATGCTTACCACTTCATCCCCTTCATTCAGTTTCGTGGCGGCAACCAGTTTTTTACTTACATCAAATTCTCCTCCGTCCACAACCTTCATCATGGACTGTCTGGTAACAAAAATCAGACGGTAAAGATTTAGTTCGGTCTGACTTGCCACACAAAGAATCTGTTCCTTATCCGCACTGTAATTGCTTACATTATCTACAGGTACCCCTTTATCCCTGAATTTACCGAAAGGAAGATCACTTACCTTTATGGTATGCAGCTGTCCCAAGTTGGTAAAAATGCAGATGCGTCCGGTATTCTTACACTTCACAATATATTTGTTTTCCGTATCCGCTGCCTCTTTATTCCTTTCATAGGTTGCAACATCCACTGTTTTTGCATATCCGAAGCGGTCCATCATGAAATAAACATCCATTTCTTCCGGTTTCTTTTCTTCATAAACAGCTTCTGCCTGGGTCGTAATCACAGTCTTTCTTTTCCGGCCGTATTCCCTTTTGATTTCGTTGAGCTCATTGATAATCACCTGTACCATGGAGTCTTTTCTTTCAAGGATATCCTCATACCGGTATATATTGGACATGGTTTCTTCATGCTCATTGATAAGAGCTTCAATTTCCAGACCAATCAGCTTATACAACCGCATTTCCAGAATGGCATTCGCCTGCTTTTCCGTAAACATCAGCTGGGTGGCCATGATTTTTGACTCTTTGGACTTAAATTTAATACCGTCTATTTTTCCTTCCGTAAGACATGCCTTAGCCATGTTGCGATCCTTGGAGCCACGCAGTATTTCAATGATCAGGTCGATCACATTGCAGGCTT
>JBJFCA010000042.1:0-23363 GCA_051888725.1 Lachnospiraceae bacterium | reverse complement strand
TGCATGGGCTGCGTGTAAACCAGCTGACTGTCTCCTGCCTGCCCCATCGTTCCATACAAACCTGACTGTTCCGGCTGGCTAATCTGTCCTGCCTGAAGATTCTGTCCCGCCTGGTTAAACTGTCCTGCCTGGCCGTCCGAATTTAAATTGTTCCAGTTGTTGCTAAATTCTCCCTCCATATTTCTCTCCTCCTGCCATTTATTTTTGTCAATTTGACAATAATCCTTGTCATATACAATAGCATTGACAAAGATAGTTGTCAACATGTATTTTTCATAACGTAATGTGAATTTTTAAAATATTATTTTCCAATTATCTTTCATCAATTATAGCCCTACTACATATGTAGGGACATATTTTGCTTGTTTCTTTGCCCCTCTCCGGGGCATATTCATCTATTTTCCTCTTCTGTGCCCCGCTTTTCTCTCCCACCGGCGGGATTTCTCCACTTTCAGCGTCTCCCCCGGGGCTTTTTTGACCTTTTTCCTCTTCTATGCCCCGCTAATTTAGACTTTCATATAAAAGTGAACATAGGGCATTTTTATATGCACCCAAACCAATAAAATAACAGATAAGTTTAAACCATCATTAATTATTATCAGTTGCTCAATTATAAACCAAACAGATAAATACATGGTGTTTAACACTTTTATATGCAAAATACAGGTCTATTCAGCAGATAATAACGGAATTCATACACTTTTATATGTTTTGCCCTTTACTGCATAAAAAGAATTGACCTAAAAAAGGATGTGGCCCTTCAGCGGGTCCACATCCTTTTTCGTCATTTGTTGTTATCTTCTCGCTACAAAACGATACGCTCTGTCGCATATGCTCTGTTCCACGTCCTGCTTACAGGAAAATGAACTTTGCAATAAACAATACTGCCAGAACGTACATAAGCGGTGTAATCTTCTTTGCCTTACCGCAAACAAGGTTAATGACCACGTAGGAGATTACGCCTGCGGCAATACCGTCAGAAATGCTGTAGGTAAGAGGCATTGCAATCAATGCAAGATAAGCCGGAACTGCTTCCGTATAATCCGAAAAGTCAATGTCTACTACTGCAGAAATCATTAAGAAGCCTACAAACAGGAGAGCCGGTGCCGTTGCGAATCCCGGAATGGCAATGAAAATCGGAGATAAGAAGATGGCTGCCAGAAACAGCAGGCCTGTCACAACGGAAGAAAGTCCTGTTCTGCCTCCTTCTGCCACGCCTGCGGAGCTTTCTACGAAGGTCGTGGTGGTGGAAGTACCGAGCACGGCGCCTGCGGTAGTTGCTACTGCATCTGCCAGCAGTGCCTGTTTGATACGGGGAAGCTTACCATCCTTGTCCATCATGCCGGCCTTGGTCGCACATCCGATCAGCGTACCGATGGTATCAAAAATATCCACAAACAGGAAAGAAAATACAATGGCAATAAAATCAAAAATCCTTAAGGTGGAAAAATCCGCTTTGAAGCACTGTCCGAACACAGAAGAAATCGCGCCCAGATTGAAGTTACTCCATGCAGGAATCAGAGAATAAAATCCGGCTTCCGGCGTAACGGTATACAGACCGGTCAGCTGACAGATAATTCCCAGTATCCAGGTTGCCAGGATACCGATGAGAATGGAACCACGAACTCTTTTCACGTAAAGAATCGCAATGATAAAGGTACCGATCACTGCCAGCAGGGCGCAGATGCCTGCCGTATGGAAATCCTTGGTAAAATCCACAATGGAGACCAGGGTGGAATCGTTATTCACAATAATACCGCCATTCTGAAGGCCGATAAAAGCCACAAACAGACCGATACCTACGGAAACGCCCTTCTTTAGCTGCAGCGGAATGGCATTAAAAATTGCTTCCCGGACATTGGTCAGTGACAGGAGAATAAAGATAATACCTTCCACAAAAACGGCAAATAAGGCAATCTGCCAGGAATATCCCATGGATCCGCAGATCGTATATGCAAAATACGCATTCAGCCCCAGCCCCGGTGCCAGTGCAAACGGGTAATTGGCAAACAACGCCATACAGATGGTTCCGATAAAGGAAGCGAGAGCCGTCGCAATTAAAACTGCCTGCGGATCCATACCGGAAGCCGACAGAATACTCGGATTGACGGCTAAAATATAAGCCATGGTCATAAAAGTCGTAAGACCTGCAATCACTTCTGTACGGACAGTTGTTTTGTTTTCTTTGAGTTTAAACAGTTTTTCTAACATTTTTTCCCTCCCATAATTATATTTGTAAGAATCCCTATGATACCTCAAAGGGATTTTCACCGCCTTCCAGTGCTGCCCTGCATCCCAGAATGCTGTTCTTTACCATATTTTCCACAGCCTCTTCGGTATAAAAAGCCGTATGAGGCGTCACGATTACATTGGGGAAAGAACGCAGTACTGCCAGTTCTTCATTGTGCATGGGTTTTCCGACAAGATCGTAATAATAAAGGTTGGCTTCATTTTCAATGACATCCAGTCCTGCCGCACCGATTTTACCGTTTTCCAGTCCTTTAATCAGCGCCGCAGAATCGATTAAACTGCCGCGGGCTGTGTTGACAAGAATCACCTGATCCTTCATCTTTGCAATTGCCTCTGCATTGATCATATGGTAATTCTCCGCGGTGGACGGCATATGCAGGGAAATAATATCGCTTTCCCGGTAGAGCGTGTCAAGGTCAACATATTCCGCATATTCTGTAACCTCTTTGGAAGGATAAAGATCATACGCAAGAAGCCTGCAGCCGAAGCCCTTAAGGTGCGCCAGCACTGTCCTGCCGATCTTACCGGTGCCGATAATACCTACCGTGGCATTAGAGATCTCCACGCCGATTTTTCCCTTCAGGGTATAATCCTGAACGTCTGCCCGCATGAGAATGGGTTTGATCTTTCTGCAGCACATCAGCATCAGCATTATGGTATAATTGGCAACGCCGTTAGGCGGATAAGTGGCATTGCAGACGGTAATGCCAAGCTTTCGTGCCGCGGGAAGATCAATATGGTCATATCCCACTGTACGGGTGGAAACACATTTCACACCGCATGTTTTCCAGACAGAAAGAATCTTTTCATCCACAGGCGTGGTGATAATGCTTACCGCATCAAAGCCTTCCGCCAGCTTTGCGTTTTCCGGTGTTGGCTTTTCGACTGTAGATGCCAGAGTCACCTGCATTTCCCCGGCAAGTTTGTCAAAAAAATATTTTTCATCAAACTCTCTTAAGCTGTATACAAATAACCTCATTACTGCTGCCTCCTACGGGAGCCCGGTTCACATTTATGAAAAACGAAACCACCGGAAATCAAACCGGCATCCCGGCAGGAAAATAAATCCTACCTTCGTCATTCCCGTAACCTTATTTAGCGGGAATGTCACTTCTGTATATTCCTCACTGTGAGGGAACTCCACAATCTGATTTACGGAGCTGCCGTCTTCCTTGAAGAAACGGATATGAATGGTATTGCTCGTCAGTGCAGTACGACCGCAGATGGTCACTGCCTTCACACCTTCATCGGCAAAGTCCATATTTTCATATTCCATGGACACATTATTTCCGATATCTTCCACAGCATCCGCCGTGATTCGATAGGTATCTCCGTACAGGTTATTGTATTCCAATGCGCCTATTTTTTCAAATGCTTTTTGCAATACGGTAAAGGAGAAGCCCTTGATAAAGTAGCGCTGGTCTTTTGCCACGAGACAAAGAGTGGTAATGCCTTTCAGACGACGTTTCAGTTTATAGGTTTCCGGTTTATAAACGTCCCAGGTACTGGGCTTCTGATAAACTACATCTGCCAGCATCTCGCTGCCTTCCTCTTCCGGCATGCCTTCCCAGATCTGCAGGTAATGGGGATCTGCACTCTGGGCAAAAATAGGCAGCGTGATTTCATCGGAACCAAACTCACCGAAATCCAGTCCTCTGTAACCGATTTCACTGACTCCTTCCTGGGCGGTGGCAACACTCTTTTCACTGAAGCCGCCGATATCACCCCTGGCATCCGTGTACAGAGCGCCTGCGATAAACCCGTAGGGATTCAGATAAGCTTCTCCCAGTCCGCTTACAGAAAATTCCAGCTGGGACAAAAGCTTTACTTTGCCGGTGCCGTTATCAATTGTTGCACGCAGACGGAAAGCACCGTCACCTTTCGCTTTCACCAGACACCTTGCCGCAAGCACACGGTGCGGATTGGAAGCTGCCAGGCATTCTTCCTCATTTACGGGAAGCATGGTGATTTCCGCCAGATTGGAAGTGATGCCTGCATCATTTACTGCCGAGAAGGTCACCTCTTTCACGGAAACATCTGCCGGATACAGATAGGCTTTCACTTCCATTTCTTTTTTATTCTCGTCAAATGACTGTCCTGCTTCCGCCACCAGTTTAATTTTCCTCACCGGTACAAGAGGATCTCCCGTGGCGGCAAGATTTTTCCCGGTAATCAGAGGGGTATCAACATTTTCCCATACAGGGGTCGCAAACTTTACAGGCGCTTCTTCTGCATAAAGCGTTGTCATGGCAGGTGCAATTCTTCCCGGTGTTCCCAGATGTTTTACGGTCACTATGATTTCTCCCGGCGTATCCTTCGCTGCAATCACTGCCAGTAATTTGCCGTTAAACAGCTTTCTGCGGGTACCTTTATAAGAATCATAATCCGTGCTGTCACCGTTATCCAGACCCACGAGACGACCGGCTCCCGTCACTTCCACTTCCACATAATCCATGGCATTTTCCACGGGATTGCCGTCTTCGTCACGGGCAGAAATCTCCATAAACGCAAGATCCCTGCCGTCTGCGACAATCCGGTCATATTCCGGCTTTATCACAAGGGATGCCGTATTCCCAAAGGACTTATGGACATCCTCTGCCAGGATCTGATCATTTTCATCATAAGCCACCGCACGAAGGCTGCCTTTATGGAAAGGCGCCGAAAAGCTTGGAAACAGCTCCTGTCCGTGTGCGTGGTCAATTTCTTTTTTCCCTAATGATTCTCCGTTTACAAACACTTCCACTTTCGGTGCATTGCTGCATACCCGGATATCGATGACCTGTCCTTCGTTAAAGTCCCAGTACGGAAGCACGTGTACCATGGGATGCTTTTTGTAATCCGTCCATTCTGCCTGATACATATAGAAGACGTCCTTCGGGAAGCCCGCCGTATCAATCAGGCCAAAATAAGAATTCTTGGTCTTATAGGGTGTTGGCTCGCCGATATAGTCAAAGCCCGTCCATAAAAACTGACCTGCCGCAAAGTCCCTGTCCCTGTCCACACAAATACAGTGCTCCACGCTCTTCGCCGCCCAGCTCGGTCTGCTGTTTCCAAGAGAAGAACACTGCTCATCCTCTTCCGTAAGAATCGGCTCTGAAAGCGGGAAATGATAAACGCCCCTGCTCTGTACAATGGAGGAAGTCTCACTGCCATAGATCACCCAGTCCGGATGCTCTTTATGATGGGTATCATAATGATTGTCCCCATAGTTGTATCCTGCCATCTTTACAATATCCGCACAGTTCTGCGCTCCCTGCCAGGGCATATAATTGGAGCCGATGGTCACACGGGCATTTTGCTGCGGATCGTGAAGCAGCACATCTTTCATCAGTCTCTTTGTCAGTTCCACGCCGGCGGCTTCATGGGTATCATGGATCTCATTGCCGATACTCCACATGATCACGGACGGATGGTTTCTGTCCCGCCTGATCCAGCTCGCCACATCCTTTTCTGCCCATTCATCAAAAAATCTGGCATAGTCGTATTCCGTCTTGGGTTCCATCCACATATCAAAGGCTTCGGATACGATATACATTCCCATTTTATCAGCCAGATCCATCAGCTCCGGTGCCGGCATGTTATGGGAAGTACGGATGGCATTGACACCCATTTTCTTTAACGTGGCAATCTTGCGTGCCATGGCTTTTTCATGGAACGCCGCACCAAGGCATCCCAGATCATGATGCTCGCAGACGCCGTGAAGCTTAACCCTCCTGCTGTTTGCCAAAAATCCCTGATCGGGATCAAACACGAAATTTCTAAAGCCGATATTACATTCTTCCCTGTCGCCGTTAAAAAGACAGACGCTTAACCGGTAAAGAACCGGGTTCTCTACGTCCCAGACTGCAGGTTTTTCTATAACACTGCTTCCCGTAAGGAGATTCTTTTCCGTATCAAAGCAAAGATCAATGGTTTTGATAATAACCTTTCCCTGCATCAAAACTGCCTTGGCACCGGGATTCGTCATGGTCTGTGTGCCGGACGCTTCCTGCATGCCGGTTACTTCTGCTTCGATATTCAGGAGGAAATCCTCTCCGCAGGGCTTTGTCACCACATAGATACCGTCAGACACAAGGTGCTCCCCGGGTGCCTCCTTTAACCAGACATTCCGAAAAATGCCTGCGCCGGAATACCAGCGGGAATTGGGTTCGTGATGGTCAACACGCACCATGACCGTATTGCTGCCGTCTTTTAAAAGTGCAGTCATATCAAACTCAAAGGTGGAATACCCGTATTTCCATTCCCCTAAAAGCTCGCCGTTTAAATAAACTTTGGAGTCCATATACACACCGTCAAAGCGCAGCATATAGACCTTTCCGTCATCTTTCTTTAACGAAAAATGCTTCCTGTACCAGCCTGTAGAAGTCTCATACAGATGCAAGGTATCATAGATCAGCCAGTCATGGGGGATGTCCACCCTCTTAAAATCCTTCTCATAGGCAGAAAGCTCCTCCATCCCGGTTCCGAAAGGGGTCTTAACAAATTCCCAATTGTCCGTAAATAATCTTTTTTCGCTCATATTCTCTCCTTGGGGACGTTCCTTTTGTCACGGCGTATGTCCCTCTGTCACGTTGTTCTTTTTCATTTTAGAGGGAATAAAAAGTTTTCACAACAGATTAAATTGCAGATTTTTTGTATTATTTTGTATAGATTTATTATTTTGTATTGATTAACGTTCGCCTGCTATTGCATTGTTTTCAGAAAGGCCTCTACATTACCGGCAATATCACCCTTAAAGACTGCCGAGCCGGCCACTGCCACATTGGCGCCTGCAGAAAGCACCATGGAAATATTGTCAAGACTGATACCACCATCCACTTCGATGGCAATCTCTCTCCCGCACTCTTCCACCATTTTTTTAACTGCCTTCACCTTTTCCGTACAGTAATCAAGATAGGACTGTCCGCCAAATCCGGGCTCTACCGTCATTACAAGAATCATGTCCACACAGGAAAGGTAAGGTCTTACCGCTTCCGTATCCGTACCGGGCTTAATGGAGATCCCTGCTTTTTTTCCTCTCCTGTGGATTTTCTCAATGATCTCCTGCGCTTTTTCGGTCGCTTCCAGATGAAAGGTAATGATGTCTGCTCCGCAGTCAATGAATTCATCGATATAACGTTCCGGCTCACAAATCATGAGATGCACGTCAAAGATTTTGTCCGTTATTTTTCGAATGGATCTGATCACAGGCATCCCATAAGAAATGGATGGTACAAAAAGACCATCCATGACATCTATATGTATATACGGAGCACCCGCCTTGTCCACGAGGGCGATCTGTTCTCCAAGTTTTGAGAAATCAGCTGATAAAATTGAGGGGGATAATATATTTTTCATGTGTGTTCTCCTTTTTCACTTCTTTTTTTATTATACATCATTTAAGAAGTTTTTCCACATCCCTTTTTAATTGTTCCCAGTCCTCTTCATGTTCCACATAATAAAGCGGGCATTTCTTGCCTCCGCAGTCATAATGCCGCAGGATATCCTCTGTACTCAGATGATATTCCTTCAAAAGATACGCCAGAAGCTTTATCAGGGAATCATAGGTTTCCCCGGTAAAACTGCCGTCTTCATTTTTGTAACAGCACTCAATGGAAATGGAGTCATAGTTTCTGGTCTTGACCGCATAGGCAATCTCGTCCAAAGGAATGCACTGTATGATTTCTCCGTCGTACCCAATGATAAAATGAGCACTGGCAGAGCGTTCTCCCGTATCCTTCAGGGATTCAAAGTAACTGCGGTTCTGGGCGGCACTGGTATAAATATTCGCAGTATAATGCACAAAAATACTGTTCACTTCATCCAGTCTGTCACCCGGCCTGGAATAGGGATTAGGCGTCAGATACATTTCCTCCCACGCAGGCTGCTCCACCACCCCATAATCCCTAAAACACATCTTCTCACTGAAACTGCCTGCCGTTTTTCCCTTCATCCGGGGAAAAAGAAGCGCTGTCCCCAGTATAACACCGGCAGAAATCAGAATGCACCATAATCTGTGCTTTCTTTTTCTGTACTTTCCGGCTCTGTACTCTCTATCTCTGTGCCCTCTGGCCCTGTACTCTCCGGTCTTTTTTCTGCTGCCTTTACCTGCTGTACCTCTTTGCATGGCTGTATCTTTGTGAAACACCATATCTGTTTTCAAATCATTTCTTTCGTATCCCTCGCTCATAAAAAAAGCCTCCGTTCCTTTAACATAGCAGATTTTCTCTGCCTGTTTTTAAAGAAACGGAAAGCTTTTCCTTAAAGTTTTATGAAGGTCTTAAAGTGCCTGCTTCCAGTGCAGACGGTGGAGCTCTCCCTGCGTCTGCATACCGGCAAACTGATTCTGACGCAGTGCCTCGTAAAGGACAATGGCTACGGAATTGGACAGATTTAGGGACCGGATATCCGGCAGCATGGGAATACGGATGCAGGTTTCCTCATTGTCTATCAGAATCTCTTCCGGAATGCCGGCGCTTTCTTTGCCGAACATGATAAAGTCATCCGGGCCGAATTTCACATCCGTATAAACATGCTTTGCCTTAGTAGTGGCCATCCAGATTTTTGCTCCGGGATGCTTCTCTAAAAATTCCTGATAATTCATATATCTGGTCACATCAAGGTGTTCCCAATAGTCCATGCCTGCCCTCTTTATGGATTTTTCATCCAGATGAAAGCCAAGCGGTTCAATCAAATGCAGCGAAGTACCCGTTGCCACGCAGGTCCTGCCGATATTACCCGTATTGGCCGGAATCTCCGGCTGATGAAGTACGATATGCATAAATACGTTACCCCTTTTGTTCTTCGCGCAGTTTCGTGATAAATCTTGCCAGACGCTCCATGGCCATTTTGAGTTTTTCCAGAGAATAAGCGTACGAAATACGCAGATACCCTTCGCCGCTTTCTCCAAAGGCATCCCCGGGTACGGCGGCCACTTTTTCTTCCTCTAAGAATCTGGTTGCAAACTCCTCGCTGGTCATGCCGAATTCTTTGATACAGGGGAACACATAAAACGCACCATAGGGTTCAAAGCAAGAAAGCCCCATCTCCCGGAATGCGTGCATGAGATACCGTCTCCTCTGATTATAGGCCGTGCGCATTTCCATGATGTCCTCATCACCGTTTTTCAGCGCTTCAATGGCCGCATACTGTGCCGTGGTGGGCGCACACATAATGGCAAACTGATGAATCTTCGTCATCTGCTCAATAATCGCCTTGGGACCGCATACATAGCCGAGTCTCCAGCCGGTCATGGCATATGCCTTGGAAAAACCATTGATCAGCAGTGTTCTCTCCTTCATGCCGGGCAGACTGGCAATGGAAACATGTTTATCCTTGTAGGTCAGTTCTCCGTAGATCTCATCGGACATGACATAAATGTCATTTTCAATAATAATATCCACAATGGCTTCCAGATCTTTTTTCTCCATGATGGCACCGGTGGGGTTATTGGGATAAGGCAGGATCAGAAGTTTGGTCTTGGGCGTAATCGCTTCCTTAAGTTCCTCCGGTGTCAGACGGAATTCATTTTCCGCCTTCAGATTAATGATGACAGGTTTGCCGCCTGCCAGAATGGTACAGGGTTCATAGGAAACATAAGAGGGCTGCGGAATCAGCACCTCTTCTCCCTCCCCGGGATTGATCATGGCACGGATGCCGATATCAATGGCCTCCGATCCGCCCACGGTAATCAGCACCTCACTGGTGGGATGATAATGTATCCCCTGTGTTCTGTGGATATAGTGGCAGATTTCTTCCCGCAGCTGTGCAAGACCGGCGTTTGAGGTATATTTTGTGTGCCCCTGTTCCAGGGAATAAATACCCTCATCCCTGATATGCCATGGTGTTGCGAAATCCGGCTCACCTACACCGAGGGAAATGGCGTCCTTCATTTCACTTACTATATCAAAAAATTTTCGGATTCCGGAGGGTTTCAGATCTACAACCTGTTTTGACAAAGGATCTCTCATGGCGTAATCAACTCTCTTTCATCTTCATATTTATTGGTCAGAATGGTTCCGTGGTCCTTATACTTCTTCAGGACAAAATGGGTAGCCGTGCTTAAAACCCCGTCCAGTGTTGCCAGCTTGTCGGAGACAAAGTTGGAAACCTCCTTTAAGGACTTGCCCTTCAGGGATACCAGAAGATCATAGCCTCCGGAAATCAGATACACGGAGTCCACTTCCGCATATTTATAAATCCGTTCTGCCAGACTGTCAAAGCCCTGTCCTCTCTGGGGTGTCAGACGTACCTCGATCAGCGCATTCACTTTTTCAATATTGGTCAGTTCCCAGTTTATCATTGTGTGATAGCCGCAGATAATGCCCTCTGCTTCCAGTGCTGCCAGTTCATTTACCACATCTATTTCTTCCACACCTAAAATGACAGCCAGTTCCTTTAAATCCATGCGGCTGTTTTTTTCAATAATGCGTAATAACTCTTCTCTCATACTAATGATTCCTTTCTATTTTACTGAATTCATCCGAGCGGGGACGCTCCAGGAAACGCTTTTCATCCTGATTTATGACAACCCTGTCGTGATTTTCGGTGATCTTACCGATTACTGTGGCGGCTATCCCTTTTTCTTTCATGGCATTTACCACATACGCACCATTTTCTGCCGTCATGAGAAGACAGCCTCCCGAAAGCATTTCATAGGGACTGATCCCGAAAAATTCACATACTTCCACGCACTCCTGCCGGATGGGTATTTCTTTCAGGTCTACGGCCAGTCCAACGCCGGCGCTCTCTGCCAGTTCCCAGAGGGAAGCAAAAATCCCTCCGCCGGATACATCATGCATAGCGCCCACATTGGACTTTATGGCGGTGGCGGCCTCCGGCAGAATGGATAATTCGTTTCGGAACGCCATTGCTTTTTCTATCATGTGAAGCGGATACCTTTCCGCCAGTTTCTCCTGATTTCTCGCTGCAAGGAGGGATGCCCCCTCTAAGCCGATCCATTTGGTGAGCACGATCTCCTGCCCGGGACTGATCCGGTTTTGGAATACCGTTTTACCTGCTATACTTCCTACTGCGACAGCAGTTACATATACCGCATCCGTATGACGTGAAACCTCCGTGTGCCCGCCCGCTATCTGCACATGCATAAGCGCTGCTGCCCTATCGGCCTGCCGCATCAGCTCTTTTAAGAAAGCTTCTTCTGCAGATTCCGGAAGCAGGATTGTGAGAAGAATGGCCACAGGATCTGCGCCTTTCACGGCGATACCGTTCACTGCCTTTACAATAGGATAATAAATCTCCGCCGGATTCCTGACAAAAAAGGTCTGTACGGACTGTACCGTATACCCGTCCTTCTGCGCAAAAACAGCGCAGTCCTCCCCTATGCCTGCGCCATTTTTTACTTCACTATTCTGATGGGTAATCTCTTTCAAGACGGAACGTGTCAGTACACTTTCCGGTATTTTACCGACCTTCATGAATCTGTATGCCTTTCTGTTACTGTGCTGCTGCCGGATCCGCAGGTGGTGCGGAAAGAATGGCAATCACATTTTTAACATGGTCAATGCTTCCGGTACCACATGCTGCCATAATCTCATTATAGGCATTGACATCATTGGTGGATACCCCGACCACGGCACTTCTGGGTACCATCTTATAACTGCTGCTATTGACGATTTCCTTACTTACCTGGACACCGTCTTCCTTCACGATCTTCCAGAGTCTGGCTTTATAACCGATATGGGCTCCCGTCACGCTGATATAGCCTATGGGATATGCCGGATCCGGATAAAGGGCATCCGATGTAGGCTGCGTAGTCTCCAATACTTCACTGACATATTCCACCGTCCGGTTGGAAGGTCTTGTTTCCACGCCGTAAATGGTAAAGGTAATCTTTTTATCCTCTGTATGTCCCTCTATGTAAATAGGATGCTCCGTATTATTCACAAACTTGAAATCCTTACCGGAAGATTCCGCAATCGCCGCATCCGCAGAAGGCTCCACATAGCTGACAATCATGGAGTGATTATATCTCTCGGTCACGTCCAGTTCCGATAAAAGAACCGCATTGTACAGAGTCGTGGATACCTGGCAGATACCGCCGCCCAGGGAATCCACCACCTTGCCGTTTAAGTAGGAACCGGCCAGATAGTAACCGTTCTTCTCGGAAAACGGGGAAACCGTTTCATAGGTAGAGAATTCATCTCCCGGATAAAGTGTGGTACCGTTAATCAGCCTGCAGCCGTTTGCGACATTGGCACTTCTGCTGCTGTTGGAGCTTTTATAGGAAGTGGTAAAGGTGCCCAGCACATCCTTAACCAGAGAAAGTTCCTTTTCACTTCCTCTTGGCTCATCTTCCGTCACAACAAGCGCTATGCTGTCGCTTCCCCTGTTCCAGTCCGTAGTCAGATACTGATACACCGTATCAATGGAATTTTCCACATCCAGATGATACCCGGTCTGTCCGTCTGAGATCAGAAACTCACCGTTTTCACGACTCAGCTTATAGTCAATGGCTTCCTGGTCAAAAACACTGCACTGTGTGACCAGAATATCATTAATTGCCGTTACATCAAAATCCAGTTCAATGGGATATACTACATTTTCATGTTCCAGATCCTTTAAGGCTTTGTAACGCTGTACCACGTTACCGTGGGCGCCAAGCTCCATCGCCTCTTCCACGATCTCCTGATTTTTCCAGGAAAGCCCCAGTTCCTTAGCCGTAACCGTTACCTCATTACCGCCTGCTGCCAGAAACGTAATCTCTTCATCCGCCAGAGCTTCCACATAAGCATTGATCGCCTGCACTGCTTCGTCGGCGCTCATGCCCTCAAGGGAGATATCCCCTGCATACACACCCTTTTTCAGGGTGTCATCATTCTTTGCTTCACTTACGAATACCTGACAGCCAAAAACAAAGGCTGCCATTCCTAAGAACAGCACCACTTTCGAAACAATTTTTTTCAATTTACTGATTTACTCCCTTCAATCATAACTCCTCAAAGCTCCCGTAATTGTCTTTACGGGAAAAATATGTTACCATATCTTAAAAAAGTGCTACATGCCAAGTACCATGGGAAGTACCATCGCAATGATCAAAAACACGATAATCACAGCGGAAATCACTTTTTTTGACTTTCTGCTATAAATGTTAAACATCCATCATCACTCCTGACTTCATTTCTACTGAAAGGATATTATATATGAAAACCTTATTTTTGTCCAGTTTAATCAGCTTCTGTCTCTTAATCTTCTATTTGAACAGACGGCACGAAAAAATGGAGAAAAAAATGAAGGAAGCATTCTGGAAACGGGAGGAGGAAGCCAACCATACCCGTAAAAAGCCTCTCAATGACCTTCCATACATTACCATCCCACTCCATTCACTGCCATTAACCGGCGACCCCGATACGGAAGAAATCCGGGAATACCGGGAAAGCATCAAAGCCCTCGCCTCCTGTAAAATCGTCAATTTCACCGGTTACACCAATACGGATCTGAAGCTTACCTACGGCACTGCCAATATTACACTTCTTTCAGAGTATGACCAGAACTATACATTTCTGGTATCCACGCTGCAAAAATGGGCGGAAGCGCTTTACCGGGAAGGCGCCATTGCCGAATGCAGGCAGGTCCTGGAATATGCCGTTTCCATCGGTACGGATGTGAGCCACACCTATTACCTTCTCGCAGACCTGTATGACGACAGCGGTGATTCTCTATTAAAGGAAGATCTGATAAAAAAAGCATCCGCCATCAACAGCACGCAGGGAAGCATTATCGCCCGTACTTTGCAAGGATCCGGTCCGTATAGCGGCTGGCTTCACTCCGCGTAAGGCTGTCCAGATCATATTCTGTATTCAGTTTATGCCGGGCAAGCAGTTTATATAACCTTTCTTTTTGTGCGGGCGTAATGGGCGTATCTTTTTTCACCTGAAAATGAAGCGGTCCGGGTGTAAAGCAGCCTTCCGCCCCTTCTTTGTCTCCAAACTCCTGCCAAAGCCTGTCATACAGTGCAACGGTTGCTGCAGCATCCGCAAGCGCCCTGTGCGCCGTATGGGAAATCCCGTAATATTCGCTCAGATACGGCAGGCTGCGATGGGGCAGTTCCTTTAGGAAATATCTGGCTATTTTTAAGGTATCCACTCCCATCCGTTCAAAGGTGCCTTTTTCATTTACAACCGCCTTTTTCAAAAAAGCAAAATCAAACAAAACACTGTGACCAAGCAGGATATCTTCTCCGGCAAAGGAAAGAAAATCCGGCAACACCTCTCTTATGGAGGGCTGTTCCTGCAGCATATCATCCCTTATGCCTGTCAGCGTGACAATACGTTCCTCCAATCGTCTTCCGGGGTTGACCAGTGTTTCAAAGGTATCGGTTACCACCCCGTTTCTGACCTTCACCGCACCAATTTCAATGATTCTGTCCGTCTTTGGATTTAAGCCGGTGGTTTCTAAGTCCACACAGACATAATTATTTATCTTTTCCATTCTTCTTTCCGTTCTTCTGACAGGTCGGGCACAGGTCGCTTAAAAAACAGTCCCCGCATTTCGGCGTAGGTGCCTTGCAGATTTCCCTGCCAAGCGTAATCAGCTGTATATTATATAAAATCCAATGATCCTTCGGCAGGGCTTTCATCAGCTCCTGTTCCGCCTTTACCGGATCATCCGATCTGGTAATGCCAAGTTTTAGGGAAATCCTCTTAACATGGGTATCCACCACAATGCTTGGCTCATGAAAAATATTTCCCCGGATGACATTGGCAGTCTTTCTGCCCACCCCGGCAAGATTTGTCAGTTCCTCTATTCCGGAAGGCACCTCACCACCGTATTGTTCCATCAGTTCCCTGCAGCAGGCTATGATATTCTTTGCCTTATTATGGTAAAATCCCGTAGAATGAATGTCCTGTTCCAGCTCCTTAAGCTCCGCCTTTGCAAAAGACTCCACGGACGGGTACTTTACAAACAGATCCTTGGTCACCATATTCACCCGTGCATCCGTACACTGGGCACTCAGCATGGTGGCAATCAGAAGCTGCCACGGGGTCTTATAATCAAGGGAGCATCTGTAGTCCGTCCCGTAATGCTCATCCAGTCTTTGTAAAATAGTAAGTACTCTCTTTGTCGCCATATTTTGTCACCCGTTTTCTTTTCGCAATACCTTTACCGCCGCTTCCCTGGTAAGAGGATGCCTGTTTTCATAGTCAAATACCACAAGCTCATGTCCGGTAAGCTTCTTTACATTATGCACATCCTTTTCCCAGACCGAATAGGTAAACGTCTCTGCATGTGCCGTGTGGGGAAGCTTCAGTGCATGGATTTCATCCCGGTACGGCTTAAGATCTGCTGCAAAATCCGGCCGGCTCTTCATATTTTCCCTGCTATACAGGTCAAAAGTAAGAAGTTCCCTGTAAAGAGGCTCTTTTTCTTCATCCACCTCTTTTGCAAAGGCTAAAATGGCCTGATAACGGTACACCCGGGAAGGGGTTGTCACAAAAAAGCCCTGCTCCTCGTAATATTTTGCAAGTGCCTCGAAAAATGCAAATGCGCCTCCCTTTTCTTTGTAGTGAAAAAGCAGAACCGGCAGGGTATGGACAAACTGTCCGCTGTTGTGATAGATTTCCACCATCTCTTCTATCCGCTTCAGCCTGCGAACCTCCATAAAGGACAGCCACTTTGTACACAGAACCTCATACGGCGGGCTGTCCGTAAAGGTAAGCCCATATTCTTTTGCCTTTTCTGCCATATAAGAGCCTTTCAGAACCTTTAAAAATCCCAGCTGCAGCTGATCCGGTTCCATTGCATATACCTCATCAAAAGACCTTGCAAAGCTTTCATAATTCTCATACGGCAGTCCGGCAATCAGATCCAGATGTACATGGACATTGCCGGTTTTCTTTAGGGCTTCCACCACTGTTTTTAGCTTTTTGATATCCATAACCCGGCGGATTTCCCGAAGAGTATCCGGGTTTGTGGACTGTACCCCGATCTCAAACTGCACAAGTCCCGGACGCATTTCCCCAATCAGTGCAAGCTCGTCTTCCCGCAGAAGGTCCCCTGCAATCTCAAAATGAAAATTTGTGACGCCATTGTCGTTTTCATACAGATACTGCCAGATTGCCATGGCATGCTCGTGGTTACAGTTAAAGGTCCTGTCCACAAACTTGACCTGTTTCACTTTTCTGTCCAGGAAAAACTGCAGTTCTTTCTTTACGACATCCATGTTGCGGAACCGCACCTTTTTTTCTATGGAGGACAGACAGTAGCTGCAGCAAAACGGACAGCCCCTCTGTGTCTCATAATAAATGATCCGGTTGGCAAAGGGTTCCATATCTTCATATAAAAATGGAATCTTCGTCAAATCAAGCGGGACTCTTTCCGCTGTCATACCGTTTCTCAGCATCAGCCCCGGTATCCTTAAAAGCTCTTCTTCCGGTCTGCCGTCTGCATAAAGGCTTACCACTTCCGCAAATGTGGCTTCTCCCTCTCCGATAAAAATACCGGTGAGAAAAGGGTATTCCTGCATGAGTTTTCCGGCATCATACGTGACCTCGGGACCGCCTAAAAATATCGGCAGTTCCGGACGCAGCTTATGCAGCTCCGTTATGATTTCCCGTATCATGGCAATATTCCAGATATAGCAGGAAAAGCCGATGACATCCGGTTTCCTGCGGTAAATATCCTCTAAGATATCCTCCATCCGGTTATTGATGGTATATTCGGCAATCTGCACATATTTCGCATTTTCTCCTGCAAAGCGCCGAAGGCTGTATACTGCAGGATTGGAATGAATATATTTTGCATTTAAGGCTGTCAGTAAAAAAACCATGATCTACGCTTCCTGTCCGTTTATTTGCTGCCGTATTTCTCAAGTATTTCTTCTCGTGCTTTTTTTAATTCTTCTGCATTCTGCATATCCACGGCCACTACCTCACGATAGCCAAGTTCTTCTGCTTTTTGACGCATTTCTTTGATAACGGATGCAAATTCCTCTGCATCCTTGGCATAAATTGCCTTCCAGGAATATTCCTTGATGACTTTCTCCACCTGGGAGCGCATCGTTGCAATGTCGCTGCTGTCAGAAGGTGTCGCATAGCTTGCTCCGGGAGATATGCAGATACGTCCTGTTTTTTTCCAGAATTCCGCTGCTGTCTTTGCGCCCATATGTTCCTGCCAATCCCGGTCAACAGGACTGGATATCAGTTCTACATAGGAGTCCCATGCCTGCCAGTCATAAGGATATCCCGTTTCGGGATTGACTTCGCTTAAAGCCACCGTCTTGTAATTAAGCTTTGGTTTTCCTTCCTTATAGGAACCTCCTCCGTAGCAGTCCGGCATTACGGTATCTCCGTCTATGACCGCCTGTTTTCCAAGCTCCGTCAAAGCCGGTCCATTCTCACCTGTTTCAAACATCTCCTGCGTCATGGCATACCACTGGGTGTAAATTCCTTCAGGCGAATATAACCAGTCAATAAAATCCACCATTCTCTGGGGATCCCTGGCATTACTGCCCACTAAAATTCCGGCTTCCGGGTTGCCGTTTACATAGCAGCCCCATTCCCGGATCTGTAAATCATCAATACAGGCTGTGGCAAATCCTTTGCCCTCCGCCAGATGTACTGTGGTATTATAAGCTGTCTGCCCCAGCCATGGCCAGGGAGAATATAACACTGCCCCATCCTCATACTTATGATACAGGGTGTCATAATTCTGGGTCTGGGATTCCGGATCCAGAAGTCCCATCTGATTGGCCGTAAAATAAAATTTCAGGTTACGTATATAAGGAGAACCCTCTGCCAGAAAATCCATGGGCTCTTCCGAATCATCTGCCTTCTGTAATACAAAGCTCTCCGTAGACCAGCCGTAATCACTGGGAATATCCTGCCCGGCCTTGATCATACAGCCATCCCAGTCCTTAAACAAAGAAAAAGCATATACCCTGTTACCGCTATCACTTTTTCCCGCAATTTCCTGCATCTGTGCCATAACCGTAAGCAGATCCTCATAAGTCTTCATTTCAGGATACCCAAGTTCTTTATACAGATCCCATCTTACATAGATGCCACTGTTTAAGGAAACTGTATTCAGTGTATCGGTAGGATTCTGTACGGTGACCTCAGAGGGTATTCCAAAGATTCCGTCTTCCTCCACCAGCATTTCGTTGGTGTAAAGAATGGCATCCATATACACCTTAAGATTCTCCTCTTTCTCCATATAATCACGCATGTCCATGACAAGTCCCGCTGTCACCATATCCTGCAGCCTGCCACCGCTTAGTCTCGTGATAATGATGTCCCCGAGATTACCTGCCGCCATGCGGGTCTCATAAAGTGTCTCGCCTCCACCTGAAACATTGGGTGCAATGATATTCAGTTCCATATTAAACTTTTCCCGGACAATTTCCGCAAACCAGCCACTCTGAATCCCCTGATAGTTGGATTGCGCATCAAAAACATCTACCGTAATAAATTCCGGATATTTTTCCTCTCCTTCTGAAAGACCGGATCTGTCTTTTTGTCCGCCAAATTCTGTGCTGCATCCTGTCAGAACACTTAAGGTAAGCAACAGTGCAAGCATAACACTGAGTATCTTTTTTGGCATGAATCCCGTATCCTCCTGACTGACCATATTTCTTTTTCAAGTTTAGCATAATTTTTTATCTGAAAAAACCCTAAAAAACTTAGATACCTAAAATTTTTAGGGTATTTTTTTTAAGAAATATGACTGGTAAAATACCGCCATATTCACTATGATGAAAATAGAATGTGATTCATGATCAGGAGGGGGATGCCAATGTATTCCGTTTTAATTGCAGATGACGAACCGATTATCCGGAGAGGGTTAAAAAAGATTATTAACTGGGAAGAACTGGGCTTCCGCATCGAAGGCGAAACCGGCGATGGTAAATCTGCATTGCAGTTTATTTTAGATAA
Source organism: Lachnospiraceae bacterium (assembly GCA_051888725.1). GTDB lineage: Bacteria > Bacillota > Clostridia > Lachnospirales > Lachnospiraceae > Acetatifactor. The sequence goes on along the minus strand of JBJFCA010000042.1, from coordinate 4,242 downwards.
CTGCCCGGATGTAGTTCTTTTAGATATTAAAATGCCGGAAATGAGCGGGCTGGAGCTGATGCGTCAGGCACGGGCAGCGGGATATCATGGTAAGGTCATTATTTTGAGCGGCTATTCTGACTTTGCCTATGCGCAGGAAGCCATCCAGTATCAGGTCAAATCCTTTCTCTGCAAACCTGTGGAAAAGGAATTATTGACAAAGGAACTGCAGAAAATCTCTGCAGAACTGGACCTTGAAAGAGCTGACAGCCAGACCCTGAATCTTTACAAAGAAAAGGCGGCTGATACTCTCTTAAAAGAAATTCTTACCGGGGAGTGCGACGTTTCCCGGATTCCTCTTCAGGATATCCATATGGATGCAGACTGCTATCAGGTAGTCATTTATGAAAAATACCACCGTTCCGAGAATGATACTTTTTATCATTTCTCAGAGCTTCTGCGTGTTGCCAATAAAAACATGAATTCTTTCCTGACGGTTGATTTTCAAAACAATGAAGTTATTATTTTAAAGGGTGACTATGCGATTTCGAAGTTCCGCCATTTTTTAGAGCATTATAATGGGGAATTAAAGCCCCAGGAAGGTTCTCCGCTGGATTCCCTTTTTCTTGCCTATGGCAGCATTGTAAAGGATCTGCGTGAGATTCCCCTTTCCTATTCACAGGCCAGAAAGCTTCTGGAGAGAAGATTCTTCTGCCAAAAAGGACAGCATACCTTAGGTGCGGAAGCGCTTGAAGGGCTTTTCTCTACCGGTCTTGCACCGAATGCTGAAATGCTCTCCCAGTACACCTCTCAGTTTACCGGATTCATCCAGGCCGGAAACCGGGACGGTCTTACGCACATTATCACAGAGCTTTCTAAGAAGCTTTATTTTTCCGATGCATCCACTGATGAAATCAAGTTGTTTTTAACTGATTTGTTTATACGCATCAAAGAAAAGCTTTCCCTGACGGAGGAAGGAGATTTCCCTTCCAACTCCCAGATTATCAATCTGATCTCCGGAATGCACTATCTGTATGAGATCACGGATTTCTTCCTGAAAGAATTCGATGCCGTCCTGAAAAATAACCAATCCTACAGCAAGGCCTCTACCATCGAAAACATTCTGGCTTATATCCGCAAGAATTACCGTGAGAATCTCAGGCTGGATGCCATTGCCAATGCATTCGGATACAACACCTCCTATCTGGGACAGGTTTTCAATGCCAAAACCGGATATTCTTTTAATACCTATCTGGAAAAAGTCCGGATTGAAAAAGCATGTGAACTACTGGAAAATCCTGAGCTTAAGGTGTATGATATAGCTGAAATGGTTGGCTATAAAAATGTGGATTATTTTCATCTGAAATTTAAAAAACAGATGAACCAGTCCCCCCTTGAATACAGGAGAAGCAAGTTATCTTTATGAAAAAACATACCAAGCACAATATTATTTCCTCTAAAATTGCCCGGGAAATGTTTATCCGTCTGACGCTGATTGTCGTACTGCCGGTTACCGTCATCGGTGCATTTTTAGTGAAATACTCCTATGACACCTTATACAACAAATCCATCAGCCAGATATCTTCGGATAATCTTAGGGTAAAATCCCTGCTGGTGGATTGTTTTATCAGTACTTATAATATAGCAGACGAACTGATTAATGATGAAAATCTGCAGGAATATCTTGCAGAGGAAATATGGAATGATGAACCCTTTTTCCCTCAGACCGTCTATTCCCGTATTGAAGCCATCCTGGCCGGAAATACTTCTATTTCTTCCCTACACATTTATTCTACCAATCCTCACAGGACTGCCGGCACCTATATTTCTCCGGCAACGGAAGACATCATAGCAGAGTGTTTTACCAAGGCGGATATCCCTGCCAGTACCATGTGGGGCATTTATCCCAGTGTCAATCGCAATAAGGACAACCCGGAGCTTACGCTGGTACGGTCTTTTCCGCTTGGAGATTCGAAGTATCAGGCAATACTGGTTATCACCATCAGCTCCAATTATCTGCGTAACCGTATCCAGAACAACTCCCTGTCCACCATGCTGACCGTGAACCGGAGCAATATCTTCTTTTCCACAATCCGGTCTTTACAGGGCACTTCCATGCCTATTGAAATTAACTATACCCAAAAGTACTTTCAACAGGAAGGATATTTTGATTACCAGGGGAAAAAAGTTTTGGGCTGCACCTCTGCGCAGCCTATTTACGGAACCAATGATATCCTGTACATCTGCACCATGGATCTGAATGCCAGAAACCAGATGCTGACGGTAAGCCTCACGAATTCCCTGATCACATTTGGTGTTATTGCAGTGGTACTGATCGTTATCTTCATCTATGCCGGCTATTTCAGCAAACGAATTCTGGCTCTCAGAACTTCTATGAAAGGGGTGCGTAACGGCAACTACGATGAAATCATTGCTTCCCTGAAAGGGGATGACGAGCTGACAGAAACATTTGAAGATCTGAAACTTTTGGTAGAAGATATCAAGAAACGGGATACCCTGATGTATGAAAGCCAGCTGAAGGAGCAGGAACTGATCAATGAACAGAGTAAAATGCAGTATAAGCTTTTAAGCAATCAGATCAATCCTCATTTTATCTATAATACATTGGAAACGATCCGTATGCTTGCCTTGGAATCAGATGCAGGACAGGTCGCTGATGCCACCCTGCTTTTAGCCAAGGCCATGCGTTATGTGCTGGACAATACCATAGAGAATTCCACTACGCTGGACCGGGAACTGGATTATGTACTGGTCTACCTGAAGATTCAGCAGATCCGGTTTGAGGACCGTCTGGAATATACGGTTATGACAGACCCTTCCATTGATCTCCATGCGTGTCACATTCTTCCCATCCTGCTGCAGCCCATTGTAGAAAATGCCGTCATTCACGGTCTGGAATCGGTTGTCCACAAGGTTCTGATCTCCATCCGTATCGACAGGAAAGACGAAGCACACATGCTGATTTCCATATCTGACAACGGCAAAGGTATGACACCCGAAGAACTCACGGCATTAAATCAGAAGCTCTGCGAGAAGAACCGTACCTCAGCAAGCAGTATCGGGCTTTACAATATCCAGAGCCGTATTCATCTTCACTATGGAGAAGAATACAACCTGTCCATCGAAAGTGCCCCGGATGCCGGCACAACCGTGACCGTACTGCTTCCCATTACATAATTTCATACAGTCTTACTGCAGAGCCCTGGTCGGGTTTCCCATCTTCAAAGACGTGGCTGCCTGTTGTGAGCAGATGAACATTGCCTTCATCTCCCATATAGAAATACATGACTCTGCCTTTCAGACGATGGCAGGAGAGCAAATTCATATCCATATCCAGTACATAAACGTAACTTCCTTTTATGGCATACAGATAGCAGGAGTGGTTTTTCGTGCGGTGGACAAAAAGCGCATCCGCCTCCTTCAGCTCCTTCATACCGTATTTTATTTCCCGGGTTTTTAAGTCTATTTTTTGATTTCCCAAATAGATACAGTCCGTTTCTTCACAATAGGTATACGGATACCCGAAGGCATCCTCAGACAGGCTGATCTGCTCTTCTCGCAGAAGATGCAGTTCCTTGTCAAAGAAGCTGACAACACATACGATTTCTTTCGATTGTTTCATATAGAGGATTCTGAGATCCGTAATACCGTTCTCCGTAATCACCGGTGTCTTTGCTTCACAGCTCCAGAACGCTTTTGCCCAGTCAGGCTCTTCATAGGAATAAACAGAGAGAATGTTTTTTTCAGAATCGACCTTTCTAAACTCATCCTTGCCGGAACCATAATATCCGTAATATTCATATTGATTTTGTTCCACAGCATTCCTTGTATAAATCTCTTTTATGGCAGGTAGCGTATCCGAAGCCGGTATCCTTTCTTCCGGAATTTCCATCAGTAAGCGAAGTCTGTCCTCATTTACATGCAGGTCATACTCCCGAAAATAGCCTTCCACATCCATTACCCTGACACATTTATGTGCATGATCCATATAAAGATGTCTGGAATCCGCTTTAAAAAGATCGGGCGGGTACTGATAACAGTAAATTTCATGCAGTTCCCGGAAAGAAACGGCAAGACAGTGAATCTGTGAATATGCAAATTTGCCGTTCTCCTCCGGAAAGACCATTTTTAAAATTCCCGTTTTCATATCCATAGAATTGAAAAGTCCGGGGATCTCCTGAAGAAGCACTGCCTTGGTTTTATTCTTAATCTTTGTTCTCTGTTTCTCTTCCCGGATGTCCT
>JBJFCA010000041.1:0-5143 GCA_051888725.1 Lachnospiraceae bacterium | reverse complement strand
GAACAGAGTAAGGAAATGCAGGATAGCAGAAAATCGCTATCCTGTTTTTTTTGGCAGAATTCCTGCTTCGGAATGAAATTCAAAAAAAAGTGTTGACAGACAGAAAATAGCGCACTATAATGCCTATAAAACAGGTAGGTAATATAGGATATAAAAGGGAGGAGATTTCAGAATGAAAGTTTATGAAGAAATTACGGAATTGATTGGAGCAACACCCCTTGTCAAACTAAAGAATTATTCTGCAGACAGGAATCTGAAAGCCACCGTGCTTGGAAAGATTGAATTTTTTAATCCGGCGGGCAGCGTGAAAGACAGAATTGCCAAGGCCATGCTGGATGATGCGGAAAAACAAGGCCGTATTAATAAGAATACTGTCATTATTGAACCTACCAGCGGAAATACCGGAATCGGTCTGGCATCGGTTGCGGCAGCAAGAGGGTATAAAATCATTCTTACCATGCCGGAGACAATGAGTATTGAACGAAGAAATCTGTTGAAGGCATATGGCGCGCAGCTTGTCCTGACGGAAGGGGCAAAGGGTATGAAGGGAGCCATAGAAAAAGCGAAAGAGCTTGCAGCAAATACACCTGACAGCTTTATTCCCAGTCAGTTTACAAATGCAGCAAATCCTGCTGTGCATCGGGCAACCACAGGACCGGAAATCTGGAATGATACGGACGGAAAAGTAGATATTTTTGTCGCCGGTGTGGGAACAGGCGGCACGATTACCGGGGTCGGTGAATACTTAAAATCGAAAAATCCGGATGTAAAAGTGGTTGCAGTGGAGCCGGCAACTTCCCCTGTGCTTTCCAAAGGACAGTCCGGTCCTCATAAGATACAGGGAATCGGTGCCGGTTTTATCCCGGATACCCTGAATACAAAAATCTACGATGAAGTATTTCCGGTTTATAACGAAGATGCTTTTGCAACCGGTAAGGCAATCGCAAGAGAGGACGGCATCCTGGTGGGGATTTCCTCCGGCGCAGCAATCTTTGCTGTCACCGAACTCGCCAGACGGCCTGAGAATGCGGGAAAGATCATTGTCGCGTTGCTGCCGGATACCGGTGAACGTTATTTGTCCACACCGATGTTCGCGGAATAAAGAGAGGCGTAAATCCATGATCGATACAAGAGAAAGTGTAACCGCCAAGCTTTGCTCCTTTGCAAGGGCCTATCATTCCAACTACGGCAGACAGAAGATTTTTGACGATTATCTGGCATTCGACATGATGGGCAAGGAGGAATATGAGGAGATCGGGCAGCTGATCCAGAATGATTTTGAGGAAGAAAGATATGATCCCAATTTGGATTTTAAGGGGTGTGTGGTTTACCCGGCAGTTTTAAAATACATATCCCCCATACCGCTGTCCCGTGCAGCCTTTGCAGCGGATAAACTGCAGGAATTCGCAGGAAAGTATGGTAAATGTCAATATGTGATCTGCGGTGCGGGTATGGATACCTTTGCTTTTCGCAATGAAAACCCGGATATTGAAATCTATGAACTGGATCATCCGGATACCCAGCGTTACAAAAAGGAAAAAATAAAAGAACTGCAGTGGATTATTCCCGGGAATGTGCACTATGTCCCCATTGATTTTTCCAGGGATGAACTGGTGGAGGTCTTAAATAAAGCGGGACTTAACAGGAATATTCCAACCTTTGTTTCCATCCTGGGTGTTACCTATTATCTGACGCTGCCAATATTTTCCTACACGGTGGGACAGATTGCGGGTGCTGCAAAGGTGTGTGAGGTCGTATTTGATTTTCCGGACGAAACCACCTTTTCGGACAGCGCAGCAGAGAGGGTCAGACATCTTTCGGACATCACAGCAAAGCTCGGAGAACCCATGACGCAGGGATTTTCCGTGGAGGAAATGACGGATGTCCTTAAGAAAAAAGGGTTTACCGACTGGGAACACATGTCACCGTCTGACATTCAGAAACGATACTTTTCGGACAGAAAAGATGGGCAGTACGCCTTTGAAAATATTCATTTACTGGCAGCAGGAAAACAGCCGGTATCGCTTTAGAACAGCAAAAACAAACAAAAAGGGAGGATTTATCATGGCAGAATATGAGAGCATCAACTCAGCACTGATTCACGGAGGAATTTTTGGAGACAAACACACGGGAGCGGTCAATGTTCCCATTTATCAGACTTCTACTTTTCAACAGGATGGTCTGGGAGAAATGCGTGACGGCTGGGAGTACGCACGTACCGGCAATCCCACCAGAGCGGCACTGGAAGCGTTAATTGCAGAACTGGAAAAAGGAACCGCAGGATTTGCATTTGGCTCCGGCATGGCAGCCATCACGGCAGTTTTAAGTCTGTTTCAAAGTGGCGACCGGATACTCATCTCCAGCAATGTATATGGCGGAACCTTCCGCGTGCTGGATAAAGTATTCAATCATTTTGGCATTACTTATGCGATCGAAGACACTTCGGACGCAGCATCCCTGGACAGTAAGATTACCCCGGATGTAAAGGCAATACTCATTGAGAGTCCGGCAAATCCGCTGTTAACCATTACGGATATTGCTGCTGTGGCAGCCGTTGCCAAAAGCCACGGTATCTTAACCATAGTGGACAATACGTTTATGACACCCTATCTGCAAAGACCCATTGAATTGGGGGCGGACATTGTGGTTCACAGTGCTACGAAATACCTTGGAGGGCACAGTGACGTGGTGGCAGGACTGGTTGTTGTAAATAATGATTCCCTTGCAGAACGTATGGCATTTATCCAGAACTCCACGGGAGGCGTACTGGGACCCTTTGATTCGTTTCTGCTGATTCGCGGCATTAAGACGCTTAGTGTCAGACTGGACCGGCATGTGGAAAATGCGGAGAAAGCAGCCGGGTTTTTAAAAGTACATAAAGCGGTAAAAAACGTATATTATCCGGGGCTTCCCGAAGCCAAGGGATACGAGATCAACAGACGGCAGGCAAAAAACGGCGGTGCCATGATTTCTTTTGAGTTAAAAGAAAACTATGATTTTAAGAAGTTTTTCAAATCCTTAAAGCTGATTACGCTGGCAGAAAGCCTTGGCGGTGTGGAGAGTCTGGTATGCCACCCTGCCAGCATGACTCATGCGTCCATTCCTTATGAGATCAGACAGAAGGTAGGCATTACGGATGGACTGATCCGTCTTTCCGTGGGTATCGAAGATATTGAGGATATACTGAGGGATCTTGATCAGGCCATTGCGGCAAGTGAGCAGTAGAAACATTGAAACATGAAAGTGAGGGAGAAAAATGGCATTTTATTCATCCATGCAGGAATTGATCGGAAATACCCCTATTGTAGAATTGAAACATGTCGGAATGCCGGAAGGTGTCAGATTATTTGCCAAACTGGAGCTTTATAATCCCGCCGGCAGTGTGAAAGACAGAACCGGCAGCTATATGATTGCAGATGCCGAAAAAAAGGGACTCTTAAAACCCGGCGGGACCATTGTGGAGGGAACTGCCGGTAATACAGGCCTCGGTATTGCTTTTGCCGCCTTAAACCGGGGCTACAAGGTTATCTTTGTGGTACCTACAAAATTTTCGGAAGAAAAACAGACCCTGATGCGTGCCTTAGGTGCAACCATCATTAATACCCCGAGAGAAGAAGGCATGCTGGGAGCTTCCAGAAAAGCCGAAGAAATCAGAGCGTCCATTCCCGGTGCGGTTTCCTTAAAACAATTTGAAAACCCGGCAAATCCTCAGGCGCATTACGAGACTACGGGACCGGAAATCTACAGTGATCTGGAAGGGGAGATTGACTATATCGTGGCAGGTGCAGGCAGCGGCGGGACCTATTCCGGAATCGTAAAATACTTAAAGGAACAGAACCCTGATATTAAGGGAATCTTAGCGGATCCCGTAGGCTCCACTATGGGAGGCGGCGAGCATGGAGATTACAATATTGAAGGAATCGGTAATGATTTTATCGCAGATACCATGGATATGAATCTTGTGGATGAAGTGATAAAGGTTACGGATGACGATGCTTTTGCCGGAGCAAGACAACTGGCTGTCAGGGAAGGCATTTTTGCAGGTTCCTCCTCCGGCGCGGCTTTTGCAGCAGCTAAAAAGCTTGCTGAAAGCGGCGCAAAAGGCAATATCGTCATTGTACTGCCGGACCGGGGCGACAGATATTTCAGCAAACATCTGTATGATTAGTTAAATAACATAATCATTCGCAATAAAGCTTCTCTGCTGGTCTAAAATATCCTGCAGGGTAATGCCGTCCAGGTATTCCGTGATCACTTTGTAGAGACCTTCCCATACAGGAAGCGTGGCACATTCGGCACTCCGCACACATTCATTAGGAACCTGGTCCAGGCAGGCAACCGGTGCAAGACTGCCTTCGGTGAGCCGTAAGATCATTCCCACGGTATATTTATCAGGACTTTTTGCCAGCATGTAGCCGCCCTGATAACCGCGGTTTGTTTTTAGAATATCTGAACGGTTAAATATGGCTACAATCTGTTCCAGGTATTTTTTGGAAATGTTCTGGCGTTCCGCGATATCTTTCAGTGCTACGTATCCGTCGGACTGATGCTGCGCAAGGTCAAGCAGCATGCGGAGCGCATAACGGCCTTTTGTGGAAATTTTCATAAGATACCTCGTTTCTGCGCACAAATGAAGTCATGAACGTAAATTTGTGTCCGGTGCGCTTACACAAATCTATAATCCTATAATACCATATATTTAGTAGGTTTTCAAGTCTCAGGCTTCTTTTACATACTGCGTTTATGTCCGTTTTCTTATGTGATACTTGACGCTTAATATGAAACAGATAATATATCCAATAAAGAGATTTTATCCGTATCTAATTGCCCATTTTTGCATATAAACAGATGACTTACAAAAGTTTTATCTGTAAGCAGCGGTCAGAAGGAACGGATAAAATAAATTGATTTTTGATTTTATATGTAAAATGAGGCGTAAACGGACATATAAAAAGACATATGTCGGAGAATTATCCGTTTACTAAGATAAGAGTCAAATACCATGAATCAAATGTCCCTATCTCTGTCCATATTACCAATTCCTTTCAAATGTAATCGGAAAATCAATATTTGAAAACTTGAAATTTTTCTGTTGTAAACCGAAAGTACGTCAGATATTTTGAATGCTTTGTACAGCATATAA
>JBJFCA010000040.1:0-5169 GCA_051888725.1 Lachnospiraceae bacterium | reverse complement strand
TTCCGTAACCGGAAGAGTATCTTTGTGAAGAATGACTCCTTCTATTAATTCCGGTGTGTAACTGCTTCCTCCTCCAATAATCACTAATTTCATAACAGGGTGCTCCTTTCTCACTTTTTTAAGTTTCTTAAATAAGTTGATTTCATTATATGCTATCCTGTTAAAAAAAGCAACCGTTTTTGACAACAAAATTTAAAAACAAAATTTTTACAAACTATAAATTACAGGATTTTCCCCTTCAGTATTACATTTTTAAGAGACAGATCTTCCTTTTTCAGTAAAACCAGATTGGCAGTTTTTCCCGGTGTAATGCTGCCGTATTTTTCATAGATTCCCGCGCTTTTGGCAGAATTGACCGCTGCGCATTTCACGGCAGTTTCTAACGGAATCCCTGCTTCTTTTACCGCCCATCTCATGCAGTCCATCAGGTTGGTCACCGAACCTGCCAGATTACCGCTCTCAAGGCGGGCATATTGCCCTTTCACCTCCACCTTCTGACCACCTAAGGTATAACTGCCGTCCGCAAGCCCTGCAGCCCGCATGCTGTCACTGATAAATATAATGTGATCCTCTCCGAAAAGCTTTATGGCTATTCTGACAGCGGAGGGATGCACATGAACACCGTCGCAGATCAGTTCTGCTTCTGCTTCTGCATCCACTGCGGCTCCGATCACACCGGGATTTCTATGCGTAAATGGCGTCATGGCATTATACAGATGGGTCACATGACCTGCTCCCGCTGCGAATGCCTTCGCTGCAGATGAATAGTCTGCTTCCGTGTGGGCTACAGACAGGACCGTCCTTTTCTGATTCTCCCGGATAAACTCTATTGCTCCGTCAGTTTCCGGTGCAATCGCCACAAACCGGATCATTTCTCCGCTCTTTTCCTGCATCCTGTCAAACAGCTTCTGGTCCGCTCTCTTGATATACGCCGGATTCTGCGCACCCATTTTTTCTTTGGACACAAAAGGGCCTTCCATGTAAATACCACAAAGAACTGCCTTGTTTTCTTTTTCGCCTGCCTCCTGTTGTCTTCTGAATGTGGAAGCAGCTTCGCAAATCTGATACAGGGTCTTTTCAGGTAACGTCATGGTTGCAGGAACTATTGTCGTAATCCCGTTCCTTGCTTCGTAGTCGGCAATCTGATCAAATGCCTCCACGCTGCCGTCGGATATATCGGCTCCCATACAGCCGTGAAAATGAATATCGGTGAGTCCGGGAATGGCATAACAGCCTTCCGCGTCAATTATCTGCTCCTCCCCCTGCGGCTTCCCCTTAAACTCGGTTCCCACTATATAGATATCTTTCACCTCAAAGCCTTCTTCTGTATAAACACTGGCATTTCTGATAATCATTTTGCATTCCTCCACCTAAATACTTTCCATTCCATATCCATTTAAACCAACTTCCTATCCGTATCGGTAAAGGGCCTGATACTTCCTTGTTTGGGCAAATGTTCTCCAATAATTTTTTCCATCCAGATCATATTGTACCAATGGCCGAATTTGTACCCGCACTTATGGAATTCACCCACTTTTTCAAATCCAAGATGTGCATGAAAGTCAGCGCTGTTTCTGGTAAGATAACGATCTTCTTTCTCGGGATATCCGATGCAGGCATACAGATTTAATACACCCATTTCCTTTAAGCACTGTTCCAATGCCTCATACAGCATTCTTCCGATTCCGCATTTTCTTACATCCGGATGCAGATAGATGGTAAGCTCTGCTGACCAGCCGTAAGCTGCACGTCCCACAAATTGTTTTGCATATGCGTATCCTAAGATCCTATCATCCTGTACCGCCACAAGGTATGGATATCCGGCTGATATCTTTTCGATTCTTTCCCGAAACTCCTCTTCAGTGGGTACCTCATACTCAAAGGTAATCGCTGTATTCAAAACATAATACTGATAAATATGCAACAGCTTCTGTGTATCCTCTGTCGTAGCTGTTCTGATTTTTACATGATCCATAAAAAACCTCCCAAGTCAAACTCTATAACCATGCTTCCTGTAAACGCATAAGGCCATCCCGGATTTCCGAAAGTGTCAGCCCTCCGTATCCAAGCATCACAACCGCAGGGGAAAAAGGTGCGTCAAAAGGTGCAATACACGCATCTGACAAAGCATGCACCCGTACCCCTGCGGCTGCTGCCTTCCGTAAAAGCTCTTCTTCCGTGTCCTCTGCCCGTTTTGCTGTCAGCAGAATATGCAGACCGGCATCTTCACCGGACAGGGAAAATCTGTCCAGAAAGGGCTTTAAGCCCTCTAACATGCAGTCATGCTTTTCCCGGTAAAGCTTTCTGGTTTTATTCAGGTATCTCTCAAAATACCCGTCTCTAATGAATTCATTTAATACCCTCTGATCAATTCTGGATACCGTGGAGGCGTAAAGCACACCGTTTTCCTGATATCTTTTTAAAAGCCGTTCGGGAAGCACCATAAAACTGACACGGATAGCCGGCGCAATTGCCTTTGAAAAAGTGCCGATATAGATCACCCTGCCGTTTTGGTCCACGCCCTGCAGGGAAGGAATCGGTTTTCCCTTAAAACGGAATTCGCTGTCATAATCATCCTCGATCAGATACCGTTCCTCTCCGCCTGCCGCCCATTTTAAAAGCTCCATCCGCCTGCCGATGGGCATGGTAATCCCCGTGGGATACTGATGGGACGGCATCACATAAGCTGCCTGTACATCGCGCTCATTAAGGTTAGCGGCCAGCATGCCGTTTTCATCCATCCCCACCGTTTCAATGCGATAGGCAAAAGAACGGAAGATACGATAGGCTCTTTTATAGGTGGGGTTCTCCATGGCGACGCCGATATGTCTGCCCAGTAATTTTTCCAGCAAAAGCAGCAGATAATCATTTCCGGCGCCCACCACGATCTGTTCCGGTGTACAGTTCACTCCTCTGGAAGCATGCAGATAGCGGCTGATGGTTTCGCGAAGATCATAATCCCCCTGGGGACTTCCCAGAGAAAAGAGTTCCTTGTTGCTGTCATTTAAAATGTTTTTGGTAATCTTTTTCCAGACACCAAAGGGAAATACACTCATGTCCAGGCCATTGGGATGAAAATCAATACAGATGCCGTCGCTATCCGGCTCCTTCTTTTCCGGGCTTGCAGAACCGGTATTTACCGGATCTTTATCAAATGACCCGGCATATGGGATTTCCTCCATTTTGCATACAAAATACCCCTTGCGGTCACGTGCCTCAATATAACCTTCCGACAAAAGCTGTTCATACGCAAAATCCACGGTATTGCGGGAAACCTGCAGATACTCTGCCAGAGTACGTGTTGAGGGAAGCTGCTCTCCGCAAAGCAGCTTCCCTCTTCTGATTTCATCCCGTATATGTTCATAAATTTGTTCATACAGACATTTTCCGCTGTCAGTATGAAAATGTATTGTCATATCATACATAACGGTTACTATCCTTTTGCTTTTCTTAATTCCTCTAAAACGACATCCTTTAATTCTCTTGCCTTATCCTTCATGCGACTGCTGGCACTACTTCCCAAAAGGATTCCGGAAATCAATTTGGAGGCAACACCATATTTGCCGAACCGGACAGCGAGGGTGGCAATCAGATAATCCAGTGTCGTCTCATCCATACCGCAGATAGGAAAGCTCTCTGTATCCTCCGCGGCTATAAAACCCTCCATTGCATTTTTGAGATATTCCTCTTCCTGTGCATGCAGCTGTCTGATTTTTTCTGCCGCTTCCGGTTTACCGGCAAGGGATTCCGCCCAGCCTCTTAAAAGCCAGCCTGCTTTCAGACAGGTATAGGCTTTTTCACTGTTCTTTGCCTGCTTGACAATATCACATGCCAGAGCAACCTTGTAGTGCTCCAACGCCTCTTCATATGTGTAGATATCACCCACATGGGGTTTGATCTTAATATGCTGACAAATCTTTTCCCGGATCAGTTTCACCTGCCCCTCCGGCATGGGGCTAAAATAACGGATCAATGACGCATATCCGCACAGCGGGCAGCTGATGACATCATATTTATAAGCATCGATCCCATCGAATACAGATCTTAAATCATTATCCGTCCTGATCATTTTTACCTTTCCGGACTTCATGGTTTTAGCTGTTATTTTTTCCCCGCAGACCGGACAATCATAATTTCTGTCATAGATCAGATCCTTTTCTTCTACAGACTGAATGGTTGTCCCCTTATTGCTTTCTTCGTTCTTCTTCGGCTCCTCGTACAGACTAATCCCTTCCAGGTCACCAAGGCCCAAATCAGATAATCCTGACAATAAGTCTCCCATATTTAGTCCTCCTTTTTCGGCAGTACAAATGAACTCTTTAACGAAACGATTCTGTTAAAGACAGGGGCTCCTTCTTTGGAATCTTTGCAGTCCACACAGAAAAATCCGTTTCTGACAAACTGGAAACTCTCATAGGCTGCTGCGTCCTTCAGTGCAGGCTCTAAGTAGCAATCCTTAAGTACGGTAAGAGAATTGGGATTTAAATTCAGACTTCCGTCTTCGTTGTATACCCCTTTTTCCTCGTCAATAATATTTTCGTATAATCTGACCTCTGCTTTGACAGCTTCTTTGGCGGGAACCCAGTGAATGGTACCCTTCACCTTTCTGCCGTCCGGACTGTTACCGCCTCTGGAGGCCGGATCGTAAGTACAATGCACTTCCGTTACATTCCCGTTTTCGTCCTTTACACAGCCGGTACAGGTCACAAAATAAGCATTCATAAGACGTACTTCATTGCCGGGGAACAGACGGAAATATTTCTTAGGCGGTTCTTCCATGAAATCTTCTCTTTCAATATAGAGTTCTCTGCCAAAAGGAATTTCCCTGCTTCCAAGTGCTTCATTCTCCAGATTGTTCTGTGCGGTCAGCATCTCGGTCTGTCCTTCCGGATAATTGTCGATAATCAGCTTCACAGGATTTAAAACTGCCATCATACGGGGACGCTTCATCTTAAGGTCCTCTCTGATACAGTACTCTAACATGGCATAATCGGAAATGGAATTTGCCTTGGATACACCGCTTAAGTCAACAAACATCTTGATGGATTCCGGTGTAAAGCCGCGTCTTCTTAATGCCGCAATGGATACCAGCCGGGGATCATCCCAGCCGTCTACAATGCCCTCCTCCACAAGCTTCTTAATGTATCTTTTACCGGTTACCACATTTTT
>JBJFCA010000039.1:0-5184 GCA_051888725.1 Lachnospiraceae bacterium | reverse complement strand
AGACTGAGCGTGTACATATGCAGGGCAACTCCTGTAAGAATCAGCGGAACTGCTAAAAGCAGCAGCCATCCGGACGCGTGGAGAATCCCCATCAGGGCTTCCCGCCAGTAATTGGTCACGGCATCTTTTCCGGCATTCTGAATGGCAGCCATAAGCAGCGGCTGTTTAAAGATCTTCATATATACAAGCTGGGCTGCAAACAACAGATAATCCATGCCCAGCAGTACCCACAGAATAATACGGTTTTTCTTTCTTCGTAAAAAACCCGTAAGCAGAGAAGACAATCCTGCTAAAAACAGCCATACAAATACGGCAATCAGCGGATTTGCAAAAGAAAACCCGAAACAGGCAATGTGATAGACTGCCTCCATATAAAGAAATGTGGAAAAAAACAGAATAATAAGCCAAAACATAATAAAAATTTCTCCCTTTCTTTCCATATATTAGCATAAACTGTCGGAAATAGGGAGAAATATATTATTATTTTTTCCTTATTTTTTCATCTTGGGACGGAATACAAACGCCGCCAGCAGTCCAAAGATCAGTGCGCCGCTGCAACCTGCTGCCCCGGCTTTGAAGCCGCCCTTAAAAAGCCCCAAAAAGCCTTCTTCGGAAATGGCCTCCTTCACACCCTTCATCAGTACATTTCCAAATCCCAAAAGGGGCACGGAGGCTCCCGCACCTGCAAACTCCACAAAGGGCTCGTACCAGCCGAACACACTGATCACGGCACCCAAAACCACTAAAAGCACCATGATTCTTCCGGGCAGCATCTTCGTTTTCTCCATTAAGATCTGTGCCAGTGCACAGATGATACCACCCACTAAAAATGCATAAAAATAATCCATGATCTGTCTCCTCCTTCGGATCTTTTCATGGATTATTATGTACCTTTTCCAAAACTTTATGCCGGACAATCTTTTGTCACTATTTTTGTAAGACGGCTTACCTCCTGTGCTACTTCCCGCAATTCCCTGCCGTCGCAGTCAACCGTTATCCGGGCATATTTTTCATACAGGGGAACCCGCTCGTCGTAAAGGTCTTTTAAGGTCTGTCCTTCCCGTAACGTGACACCACGGGCATTCAGATCTCCAAGTCTTTCCTCTAAAGCTTCGTAGGAAAGCTTTAAGTATACTACGGTGCCGATGCTGTCAAGATGCGCCATGGCCTTTTCTTCGTGACAGACACTGCCACCCGTGGCAATCACGGTATTTGTAACGTCAATGGCAGCATTGACCTCTTCCTCAATCCTCCAGAATCCTTCCACACCATGCTCCGTGATCAGTTCATGTAAAAGCTTTCCTGTCTTCTCCTGGATCAAAAGGTCCGAGTCTAAAAATCGGTATCCCAGTCTTTTGGCCACAACCACTCCGACCGTGCTCTTGCCGGCTCCCGGCATGCCGATCAGCACCACATTATTTTTTTCGTCCATCGTATACCGTCCTTACAGATCAAAGGATGCGTGTGTCAGATCTGCAATGACTTCCACTTCGCACAGTACATTCTTGGGAAGTGTCTTAACGGCAACACAGCTTCTTGCAGGTCTTCCAACAAAATATTTTGCATAAACTTCATTAAATGCGGCAAAATCATTCATATCTGCCAGAAAACAGGTGGTCTTCGCCACATCGGTATAGGATGCGCCTGCCGCATTTAATAACTCTCCGATATTTTTCATCACCTGCTCGGTCTGGGTAACAATATCCGTACCTTCAATCTCTCCCGTTGCCGGATTGATAGGGATCTGACCTGATGCAAATAAAAGATTTCCTGCAATGATTCCCTGGGAATAAGGGCCGATGGCAGCAGGTGCCTTGTCTGTGTGAATTGTCTCTAACATACTAAAATCCTCCTTACTAAGCTTTCGGTTCGGGTGCATCAAACTGTACCGTCACATAGAAGCCTCTTTCGTTTTCTATAATGTCTGTCACTACGCCTTCCCTGACAGGCAGCCTGTTTCGAAAAGGAATATTGCCTGACATGGCAAGTGACGGATCAATCGTATAATAATAGTTGCTGGGAAGCACACCCTCCGTTACCGTAATCTTCTGTCCTACGGTTAAAAGTCCCGGCCTTTCCATTTTGAATTCCATCGTTCTCACGCTGTTTCGCCCCCAAACCACTTTTATAGGTATTTTACTAAAAGAACTGACGGAATGCAATATAAAACTGATGCTTTCCCCTGCATGTTATACACTTTCTATGACAACCCCGTGGGCAATCCCCGGAACAGTCTGTCCTTCATGGAAGGTGACCTTGCTGAGCAGGGCTCCCGTAGGAACAAACAACACTTTATTCCAGTTGTGTTCCGCAATCTGTTTTAAAATGTAAGCCGAAAGTGTTACCGCGCTGCAGCCGCATCCGGAACCACCCGCATGGGTATCCTGGGTATCATTGTCATAAATCTCGATTCCGCAGTCCATATGTCTGTCGGCAATATCATATCCCTTATCTCTTAAAAGGTCCAAAAGCACCCGCTGGCCCACACTGCCAAGATCTCCGGTAATGATCTTGTCATACATTTCCGGCGTAGCTGCAAAATCCTTAAAATGGGCTGCGATAAGATCCGCAGCTGCCGGTGCCATGCATGCCCCCATGTTTAAGGAATCCTTCAGACCGAAGTCCACGATTCTGCCCGTGGTCATACCTGTAATCCTGCCCCTGCAGGTTTTGTCTTTCTCGGCACCAAGAAGAAATGCGCCGCTGCCCGTAACAGTCCAGGAAGCAGAAAGCGGTCTCTGGCTGCCGTATCCTAAGGGAAAACGGAATTCCTTCTCCGCACTGGCAAAATGACTGGAAGTGACACACACCACCTGATCTGCAAATCCGCCTGCAACTGCCATGGCACCAAGAGTTAAACTTTCCCCGCAGGTGGAGCAGGCACCGTAAACTCCGAATAACGGAATCCGGTAATTCATGATGCCAAAGGAAGTGGCAACCGACTGTCCCAGCAGGTCTCCCGCAAAAATATAACGGATGTCCTCCGGCTTTCTGCCCGCCTTTCCCAGCGCCATAAAAACCGCATCTTTCTGCAGACTGCTTTCTGCCTCTTCCCAGTTATTGCAGCCAAACATGTCATCTTCTCCCACCATGTCAAAAAGAAGGCCAAGCGGTCCTTCGCCTTCCTTTTTTCCAACAACGGAAGCACTGCTGTTAATATATACCGGAGATTCCAGACAAATACTCTGTTCTCCCAGTGCGTATCGCTTTCTGTCCATACTTTTTGTCCTTTCCTCTTTCACATAATTTTAACTCTCTTTTCGTATTCATGTTCCTGTGATAAAGTATGGACAAATCTGTCTGTTTTATTCCTTTTCCTGTTTCCCCAGTGCTTCCTCTGCATCCTTTAAGTCCCGGTAGCCATAAAGCTTCACACTGTTTTCCATGGTCATGGCTGCAAGATTTTGGCCTTCTCCCGCAACGCCTGCCACAAAACGGCCGTACATCTCGAGCATCTTATCGGAATAGGTGCCCAGTTCTCCCCGAAGATACGTTTCATAGGAAGTATCATAAGGCGTATCTTCACTGGTGTGAATGGTTCTGGCATTGGTCGCAAGGTGCGGATATTCCTCTGCAAATTTTTCCATGAAAGCAACCTGAATGCCGATAATGGCTTCCATAATCTGTTTTTTCATCTCCGGAATTTCAGGGAAACTGTCTGCGATTTCGGCGTATCGATCCGGTGCGGTGCTCTCCATCATTCGTCCGTATTTTTCCGTGATCAGATTTCTGCCCTGTGCACAGGCATTTTTAAAATCCCAGAGATACTGCATTAACATCGGTTTATTCCAGGTCAGATACTGGCTCTTTCTCATAATGGAAAAAGTAAACCAGTCATCCTGGCAGCTGGCTCTGCCTCCCTCGTTCTGCACCTTGTCAAAGGCTGCAAACTCGCATTCTGCAATTTCTTCTGCCAGCGCTGCCACATCCTTTTCACACATGCCGGCTTTTGCCAGAAGCTCCTTTACCGAATCCGCAAGATACGGATTCCTCTCACTTACAAAATCTGCCTCATACAGCCGGTCCGACAGAAGCACTGCCAGATTTTCCATATGCGCTTTCTGTTCCGGACAAATACCGGTCTTAGCAATGGCAGAGATTTCTTCGCAGACCGCCTCATAGCCGGGCAGGGAGCGGATCTTTTGAAACAGCCATTTATCATGCAGGGGATAACAATCTTCCATGTAGCAGCACAGCTTCATGGCCTGCCTTAAGCCTTCCGTCAGGGTAAGAAGCTTTGCCGGTTCGTCCTTTCTTTTCTCCATCCGTTCAAAATTATACTGCAGCGCCTGGGAGAATTTTGCACAGGCTTCCGCCATTTTTAGGAACCTGATTTTCTCCGGATAGCCCTGCTTAAGCTTTTTTCTGATTGCGGTAAAAATACCTTCCGGATCCGTAAAGACGCGACCGTTTACGCAGGCTGCCAGTGCTTCATCCGGCACCTCCCCGAAATCAATCTGCGCCATAATGGTTTCCGCACTCACCTGTTCCCTGTTTGGCAGTCTTAACAGATTTCCGTAAAAATCCTCAATCGTACACACGCCCACTCTGTGTCTGCCTTCCGGCGTGGAAATCCTTTTGTATCCCTTAAATTCTGCCGGAAGCTCCTCGTATGCCTTCTGCAGGGCATCCCCTATACTGTCTGCTGTCTTGCGGGTAATCCACAGGCAGAAACCGGGACCCCAGTCATGATCCGTGGAAAACGCATCATCCATGCCAAAGCAGTCCGATCCTTCTCCCACAAGCCCTACCGCAATTTTTCCTGCGTAATCCGGGAACTTTTCCGCAATCATGTCACGGCCGTATGTTTCATAATATTCCTCACATAAAGAAAGACCCGGCTGAAAACCCTTGGCTCTGCACAGATTATAGTTTTCCCTAAGCCGCTCATAAAACTCATTCTCCCCAAGATTTTCCTTTACCACCTGCATGGCCTTACGAAAAATGTCTGCTGCCTCTTCAAATGCCCCTTCCCCATACCGGTAAGTTCCCAGAGCGGAAAGTGCTGCCGCATAATGGGCATCCTTAATATTTGCAGATTCGAAGAGACGGATGGCTTCTTTGATATCACCAAGTGCTTCCTCTGTCTGCTGTAATTGCAGGCAGGTGGATGCCAGATTAGTGTAGGTAACAGCTTCTTCAAAAACAGTATTCTCATTCTGTTTCGTTATCTCCAGTGCCTGT
>JBJFCA010000038.1:0-23824 GCA_051888725.1 Lachnospiraceae bacterium | reverse complement strand
GCTTCCAAAATCTGCGGCTCGGACGGGAAAAGCAGAATAAAGTGTTCTTCATCCTCCATAATGATAAGCTCCCTGTTGCGGACAATGACCCGGCCGTTTTTCCGGACCGCAGGGGAGCCGATGAGCACAGATACCGTCAGGTCGGCAGCAGGGAGGGGATCCGTGACCGGTGTGCAGAAGGGCAAAAGACGGTCTGAGAATAATTCCCCGTTTCCATACAGGGAAAGGCCAAGTCCTGCTATGGTAAGCGTGTGCCATAGCCCATCCCTGCCCTCCGGAATCCTGTCTTCCCATAACAGCATGCCATGAGAGGACAGCAGCTGTACAAATGCGGTGACATCTTTTTTCAGGGCTTCCGCCTCTTTTGCATCTGCTTCATAGTGGATGATGAGCGCATCCATCAGTTCTTTTAAGGAAAGATCATTTTTTAAAAGCTCCCAGATATAGGCACTGGTGGCATTCAGTTTAAGTCCCTTTTTAAAATCGGCAATTTCCTGCCCGGTAGGGAGTAAATAAGCCACATCTGCAATTTCTTTTAAAACATAATTGGGATTTTGAATCATGGGAGTCCTCATTCTTTCTGTAAAGTACATTTATTATAGCATTACAGTGAAAAAAATGCTACAATATGTGGTAAAGGTGGTGTGACGTGAAAGCTGAAAACAAAATAAGCCCGGAGGCACTGTTAACGGAAGGAAAAAGCATACAGATCAAACCACAGGGTTACAGTATGTATCCACTGATCGTACCGGGTAGAGACAGTGTGGTGATTGTACCCGCAACGGCAGCCTGCTACAGGAGAGGCGATGTGGTACTGTTTCGGAATACGGAAGGAAAACTGGTACTGCATCGGGTACTTCAGAGAAAAAAGAATGCCTATTATATGGTGGGTGACAATCAGAAAGAGCCGGAAGGCCCGATTGCACGGGAACGGATCATAGGGGTTCTGACAGAGATTATCCGAAATGGAAGGCCTTTTTCGGTGAAGCATCCGCTGTATGTTGTGACGGCACATATCTGGCTGCTTTTAAGGCCATGCCGTCCGGCAATCAGTCATGCAGTTGCAAAGCTGAAGCACGGAAACACCGGAACTCATACAGAACACAGGAACAATACGGATAAAGAGGGGTAGAAGAATATGGAAGTACATGATTTGCGAAGCAAGGAAGGCGTACCGGTGAAAATGAGAAGGAAGATCTACGTGAACGGATCACAGAATTCCGGTCCACAGAATTCCGGATCACAGAATTCCGGTCCGCAGAATTTCGGCCGGCAGGAGCCCGTAGAGCAAAGCTCCCGAAAGCCGGGTGCGATTGCTTTTCAGGATGAAATGCAAAAGAAGGAAGCGGATTTCCTACAGGTACAGAGAGCCTATTATGCAGGGCAGTGTGGGGAGCAGGAGCTTATCACCGATACGACGCAGCCGTTTTTTCAAAGCATGCGGCTGAGCCGGAGACGCCTGAATGAGAAAAATCTCACGGTAGATATGGAAATCATGCCGGATCGGTCAAATTCCCAAACGGCATCCGGTGGGGAGTATTATAGCGGACCTGATAAGGACGGATATGACTTCGTGGGAATGCATCGCAGACCGGTGAAGATACAAAGGACATATTATCGGAATCATCAGGTGCTTTGCCGACAGAAAAGCTTTGAAATTGCCGGAACGAATTTCTTAAAGTCAGATGTGGAAGGAGATATGGCAGCCTGTCCTAACTGTGGACATATGGGTAAGATTTCCAGTTACATAGACGGCTGTGATGCCTGTGATGCAAAGTTCCTGGTTTCGGATTTCGAAACCAAGGTGGCAGGGTATTCTCTGGAAGAAAACGTAGGCAAAAAGACCAGAAAGACGTTCACACGCATGGTAGGAGCCATGGTGCTGACCTCAGTGGGAATGCTGATTTTAGGGGTTCTTGCGGCAGTTATTCTCTTTTCCCTGCTGATGAAGGGAATCGATGGCAGACAGGCAGTCAATTCCGGTTTTGTGATGATGCTGGCCTTTAATTTATATGGGCAGTTAGGGAAAGCGTATATTTTCCTCTTTTGGATTTATCTCTTTATGTTTTTCGTTCTTCTGTTCCTGACCAGATCCCATGTGGCCGGCGAAGAAAAGATGAAAAATGCGATACCGGGATTTTCCACAAAGAACTTTCTGCAAAATCTGGAGTATAAGCTGAAAAATATCCATCTGACGGACATTGCAGCAGAAGTACAGCCCTTTGCACACTGCGCGCTGAATTCTGTGGTGGCAGGTTATAAGGATGTAGTGGATTGTGCCCTTTGCCATTTGTCCATTAAAGAGGTAACCCGCACGCCACAGGGATACCTGGCCGATATGGATGTCAGAATGAGACTTTCCTGTGATACGGGCCGGAAAATTAAAAATAAATACGAGAAACTGAATCTGACATTATCCTGTACGGAAGAGGCGCTTGCACATCATAAAGCAGCCATTCGTGAGTACAAATGTCCCGGCTGCGGCGGCAGTGTGGATATTTTAAGCGGTGCCGTATGTCCTTATTGCGGGTCGGATCTTGATTACGGCAGATTTGGCTGGGTCATTGAGAAATATGAAAGCAGGAAAGGACAGAATTTCTACCATTGGATTGTTGCTGCGTTTATCGCTGTCTATGTGGCAATCGTCGGTATTGGTCTGGCAGTCAGCTTAGGCACGGAGGATATGAAGGAAATGACCGGTGCCATCATGCTGATGAATAACTATGAAGAGGTTATAAACGGTTTTGTAAGTGATATACCCATGCCGGAAGATACGGGTCTTTCTTTATCCCTTGTAAGCAGCACTGAAAATGAGGATGTCAGGGAATATCGTTACAGTTGTGAAAACGGGTATGAAGCAGCATCTGTTTATGAATCGCTGTTATCAGGTAAAAACTACGAGGAGTCCTATACCGGAGGATTGGAATACCGGTTTTACAAACCGGTTTCCTACGCCGGTGAAACAGGTTATGTTAAAATTGCGGTTGTTCCTGAGGAACAGGCACTCACGGTGATGCTGACCCTTGTTGAGACAGTGGGAGAATAAAGAGTTTGACATTGAAAATCAAAGTTCTATAATAAAGGTAGATTTTTTAGAAAACAGGAGGTATAAAAATGGCTTTTTGTCAAAAATGCGGAACACAGATAGCAGATGGAGAAAGGTTTTGCCCGGCTTGCGGAGCAGCTCAGGCGGGTGCGCAGACAGGCACACAGCAGAATACAGGCAACGCTTTTGAAAAAATGATGGATACACCTGATACCACGTCAGCTTTTGACCAGGCAGATATTGAACAGAATAAGGTAATGGCAATTCTTTCTTATTTGTCTTTCCTGGTACTGGTGCCGATTCTTGCAGCACCGAATTCCCGGTTCGCAAGATATCATGCCAATCAGGGACTGGTGTTGTTCATTGTGGAAGTCGCTTACAGTGCAGTAGAACTGATCCTGGGAATTGTATTTGGTCTGATCCCTGTTGTGGGTGCCATCATAAACGGCATTTTGGGACTGGTACATATCGTATTCATCGTGGTATCCGTCTTAGGTATTGTCAATGCCGCTAACGGAGAGGCAAAGGAGCTCCCCGTCATCGGCAGATTCAGAATCTTAAAATAACAGTAATTTTTGCTTCAGCCGTCCGTGCCAGTAAAGAAATTCATGGGCGAGCAGAGGCATGGCTGCAAGTATCAGCAGCAACTTCCAGTCGTGAACGCTTAAAGCTACGGTACCGAATGCCCGGATGAAATAGGGCACGGTGGTAACCAGTGCCTGCAGGCTAATGCCTACTGCAAAGGCAAGCAGCATCAGCTTATTGGAAAGATGTTTCATACGGAACAGTGAGCAGTCCACATCCCGCATGCCGATGGCATGAAAGAGCTGTGACATTCCCAGCACCGTAAAAGCATAAGTCTGGGAGCGGGCAAGAATGTCCGGCATAAGAAGAAGCTTCCGGATAGCGGAGAGCGTAATGGGCAGACTGCTTGCACGCAGGATCTGAAAAGGCAGGTAAAGAAACGCACTGATACTGATAAAACCGATCAACAGACCATAAAACACGGTACAATAGAGTCCTCCGTCTGCAAAGAGGTTTTCTTCTTTGGGACGGGGGGCTTTTTTCATGAAGTGAGAAGTATCACAAAGATCAATCCCTAAGGAAAGTGCCGGCAGGGAATCGGTAATCAGGTTGATCCACAGGATGTGGCTGGGCTTTAGGGGCGTAGCGAGCCCTAAAAGGATGGCTGTCAGCATGGTAATAATTTCACCGAAATTGGAGGAAAGCAGAAAAAGTACGGATTTCTTAATATTGGCATAAATACTGCGTCCCTGTTCAATGGCTTTTACAATAGTAGAAAAATTGTCATCCGTAAGAATAATGTCCGATGCATTGCGGGCCACATCCGTACCGGCTTTTCCCATGGCAATACCAACATCTGCTGACTTTAAGGAAGGAGCATCATTGACACCGTCTCCGGTCATGGCAACTACATGACCGCTGTCTTTCAGTGCTTTTACAATACGCGTCTTGTGAGCAGGGGATACCTGTGCAAAGACGCGGATATCCCGGAGGGCTTTTTTTAACTCGTCGTCGCTTAGTGTGTCTAATTTTCTGCCGGTCATGCACTGGGAAAGAGAGTCTGTAATGGAAAGCTCTTTTGCGATGGCGCAGGCGGTATCCACCCGGTCCCCCGTAATCATGACGACTCTGACACCGGCTTCGAGGCACGCTTTCACAGCTTCCGGTACGCCGGGGCGGATGGGATCTTTCATGCCGGCAAGTCCTAAAAAGGTCAGATTTTTTTCGGCAGGATCTCTGTCACCGGTGCGCATACCAAGGGCCAGGATTCTAAGCGCCTTACCGGACATTTCCTGTATGGCAGCAAGAATTTCTTTTTTATGTGCAGGAGTAAACGGCAGTATTTTTCCGTGTTCATGAATATAGGTGCAGCGTTTCAAAATTTCATCCGGGGATCCTTTTGTATAGGAGACGGTACTGTTTCCCATCCGGTGCAGAGTGGTCATCATTTTGCGGTCGGAGTCAAAAGGTATTTCACCGATCCGGGGGAAGATTTTTTCTAACACGGGTTTGTACAGATGCAGACAGGAGGCCATATCCAGCAGTGCAAGCTCCGTGGGGTCCCCGATGCGGAGCACATCTTCCTCTGCTGCATGCAGGGCATGGGAGTAATCACCGGCGTCGTGGATGGAGGCGTCGTTGCATAAGGCAAAGCCACGCAGAAAATGCGCATTTTGTTCCTTGCCCAGTGACGTTACGGGGCAGATTCTGCCATCCGTATAGCATTCCGTAACAGACATTTTATTCTGTGTCAGAGTACCTGTTTTATCGGAACAGACTACACTGACGCACCCCAGGGTTTCTACACTGGGCAGCTTTCTGACGATGGTATTAACCTTTACCATGCGGGACACGCTGAAAGCCAGTACCATGGTCACAATGGCAGCCAGACCTTCCGGTACCGCAGCTACGGCAAGGGAAATAGCCGTGATCAGCATTTCCATAATATTCCGATGCTGCAGTACGGCAATTACAAATAGCACTGCACAAAGAGAAATGGAAAGGATACACAGAATCTTTCCAAGATCAGAGAGTCTCTTTTGCAGAGGGGTATGTTCCGAGGGCGCTTCGTTGATCAGGGAGGCAATTTTGCCGATCTCTGTATCCATGCCAATGGCAGTGACGCGGCCTACACCCCGTCCGTAGGTGACATTGGTGGACAGATAAGCGCGGTTATGGGAGACGGTGTCTTTTTCTACAGGAAGAGATTCCCCTGTCAGGGCTGATTCCTCAATTTTTAAGCTGTTTGCTTCCGTGATGATAAGGTCTGCAGGTACCTGTCTGCCGGCATCAATGACAACCATATCACCGGGAATCAGGTCGGCTGCGGGAATTTCTGATGTTTGCCCGTCTTTCAGAAGAAGTGCCCTGGGACTGCTCATTTCTTTTAAGGCCGAAAGGGCACGCTGGGCTTTCCCTTCCTGAATCACACCTACACAGGCATTGGTAAGAATCACAGCCAGGATAATCAGGGTATCACTGTATTCACCAAGCAAAAGGGAAATGGAAGCGGCAATGAAGAGGATAAAGATCAGCGGATCGTTCAGCTGTGAGAGAAATCGCTGCCATACATTGGGAACAGCGGCTTCTTTCAGCACGTTGTGGCCGCGGGATGGGAAAGAATCGGGAATCGGATTTGTCATAAAAATAGCCCCCTGTGTCATACTTTGTCAGGCAATACATGCCTAAAGCAAGATATGAGACAGAGGGACAAAATATACTTGTCTTTCTGTTATTTCATCACGGGGATTCCTTTCACGATTCTGCGGTATATTTTCCAGATGATGACGGCAGGAAAGCTGACTGTTAAATACAGGGTAATCAGTCCGCCGAAGCCACCTGCAATGATAACAAAAATCAAAAGAAAAGGATTCATAATCATACCTCCCGATAATATTTTTCGTATTTTCACAAATAAAATAGCACAGGGAGATTTTCTCCAAAATATATGTTAAGAGGTTTTAACGGCGTACAGGAATTTTTTAACGGGAATTTAACAGCAATTTAACAGCAATTTTTGCAGCATGGAAAGCAAGAATGCGTGTTGCACAAAATAAAGATTCCCTATATAATTGTTATGATACTTGTTATGGAATTGCATAAAAGGGGTATAAGGAAAGGGAATGTAAGATGATGGATTATTCACAGGCATTGAAAAAAGCCGAAGAGTACGGACAGCAGCATATCCTGCAGTATTTTCATGAACTGAATAAAGCAGAACAGGAGGCGTTGCTTAACCAGATAGAAGAGACGGATTTTGCTGTCACAAAGCTGTGCAACAATAAGGACCAATGTGTGAAAAAAGGCAAAATCACGCCATTAAAAGCTATGGAACTGCCGCAGATACAGGAAAAACAGGAGGATTACCGCAAAACAGGCCTCGCTGCAATACGTGCAGGCAAGGTAGGTGCCGTGCTGCTGGCCGGCGGTATGGGTACCAGATTAGGATCCGATGATGCTAAGGGTATGTACAATATCGGCATTACCAAAGATGTTTATATTTTTGAAAGGCTTATCATGAACCTGATGAAGGTAGTGGCGGAAGCCGGCTGCTTCGTACCGCTGTTTGTCATGACCAGTGACAAAAACCATGACGCCACCACCCGTTTTTTAAAGGAGCATGATTATTTTGGTTATGACAGGGATTCTGTTTATTTCTTCCGGCAGGACATGGCACCGGCAGCTGATTATAATGGCAGAATCTATATGGAAAGCAAGAGCCGGATGTCAACGTCCCCCAATGGAAACGGTGGCTGGTATATTTCTCTCTGTCATGCGGGGCTGCGGGATGTGATTTTACAAAAAGGCATTGAATGGCTGAATGTATTTGCCGTGGACAATGTGCTGCAGCAGATTGCAGATCCTGTTTTTACAGGTGCCGTAATCGACAGGGACTGTGCAGTGGGTTCAAAGGTTGTCAGAAAAAATGCTCCGGACGAAAAGGTAGGTGTCATGTGCCTGGAGGATGGCAGACCTTCCATTGTGGAGTATTATGAGCTTTCGGATGAAATGCGGGATGCAAAGGATGAAAAGGGAGATCCGGCATACAATTTCGGAGTAATCCTGAATTATTTATTTAAGGAATCGGAGTTACATAAAATCATGGACCGGAAGCTGCCGCTTCACATTGTGGAAAAGAAGATTCCCTACATGAATGAAAACGGTGAATTGATTAATCCCGAAGAACCCAATGGTTATAAATTTGAACAGCTGGTACTGGATATGATTCATGAAATGGACAGCTGTCTGCCATTTGAGGTGGTACGGGAGAAGGAATTTGCACCGATTAAAAATAAAACCGGCGTGGATTCTGTGGAAAGCGCAAGGGAGCTTCTAAAACAAAACGGCATTGACCTGTAAAAAGAGCAGCATACATCTATAATAATTAGATTGTATAAATTTTCCCAAGCATATAAAATGAAGAAAACAGCATAAGAGAGTCAGGAGGTAGCGAAGTGGCAATATTGGTAACAGGCGGGGCCGGTTATATCGGGAGTCATACCGTCATTGAATTACAGAATGCAGGTTATGAGGTTGTAGTGATGGATAACCTGAGCAATTCCAGTGAGGTGGCCCTAAAGAGGGTAGAAGAAATTACCGGCAAGCCGCTTACTTTTTATAAAGCGGATATTCTGGACAGAGAAGCTACGGAAGAAATTTTCACAAAGGAAAGCATTGAAGCGGTAATCCATTTTGCCGGGCTTAAGGCTGTGGGAGAATCCGTACAGAAGCCATGGGAGTACTACCACAACAACATTACGGGCACGCTGGTGCTTCTGGATGTGATGAGAAAACACGATGTCAAAAATATCATCTTTTCTTCTTCTGCCACTGTTTACGGAGAACCGGAACAGGTGCCGGTAACGGAGGAAACCCCTAAGGGAAGCTGTACCAATCCCTATGGCTGGACCAAGTCTATGTTAGAGCAGATTCTGACAGACATCCAGAAGGCTGATCCTTCCTGGAATGTGATTCTGCTTCGTTATTTTAATCCCATCGGTGCACATAAGAGCGGGAAGATCGGGGAAAATCCCAATGGCATTCCCAATAACCTCATGCCGTATATTACCCAGGTGGCAGTAGGAAAGCTGCCGCAGCTTGGCGTATTCGGCAATGATTATCCCACGCCTGACGGCACCTGCATCAGAGATTATATTCACGTACTGGATCTGGCAACCGGTCATGTAAAGGCACTGGAAAGATTAAAGAAAAATGCCGGGCTGGATATTTATAATCTGGGAACCGGCATCGGATACAGTGTGCTGGATGTGATTCATAACTTTGAAGAGGCTACCGGCATTACCATACCGTTTGTATTCAAACCAAGACGTGCGGGAGATATTCCCGTGAACTATTCCAATGCGGATAAAGCTTTCCGGGAACTTGGATGGAAAGCACAGTATGGTATCAGGGAGATGTGTGAAGACTCCTGGAGATGGCAGAGCAGCAATCCCAACGGATATTAAGAGACAAACAAAGCGGCGCATTACTGCGCCGCTTTTAAATGTACGGTAATTGTCGTACCTTCTCCGGGGGCACTCTGTAAGGAAACGGTTCCTTTCAGATACGCCACGGCATGTTTTACAATAGAAAGACCAAGTCCGGTACCGCCGCTTTCACGGGAATGACTTTTATCCACCCGGTAAAACCGTTCAAATACATGAATCTGGTCCGCAGGTGCAATTCCCACGCCGTTGTCCTGCACGCAAATCGTTACATCCCCGTCAGCAGGTTCCACAGATACTTTTACGAAGCCGCCGTCCCGATTGTATTTAACGGCGTTGTCGCAAAGATTGTATATGATATCATAGAGAAGCTTATGCACACTGTAAAGCGGGGCGGATTTTCCCTCTACGGTAAGAGTGATTTTTCGGCTCTCGGCTAAAGGCGTGATCATTTCTACAGCTTCTTTTGCAATTTCCAGAGCATCTGCTTTCTCCCAGGGCATTTCCGTATTTTCATCCAGCTGTGACAGGCGGATAATATCACTGACAAGTGAGATCAGTCTTGCGGCATCCGTTTTGATATGGCCGATAAAGCGGGATGTATCCTCAGGCTTCACCAGACCGCTTTCCAGAAGGTCTGCACTGCCGATGATGGATTGGAGCGGTGTTTTCAGTTCATGGGATACATTGGCGGTAAATTCCTTACGGTTTTGTTCTGCCTGTATCTTGTCGGTATTGTCGATGGCAAGGAGCAGCACACCGATCACATCTTTGTTTTCCAGAATGCAGTTGATGCACAACTCATAATTTCTGCCGTTTTTCTCAAGCTGCATTTCCTGCTTTTTGCCGGAAAGCGTATCCTTTATGGCTTTACTGATTTCCGGTGTGCGGTCAATGGTAAGAAAATCTTCTCCGACCGCATCTTCGGAGGTGTTGAAAATGCCGGCGGCAGCAGGATTGAGACTGACAACGGTACCGTCCTTGTTAAGTACGATGAGTCCCTCACTCATGTTGGAGGTAATGGCGTTAAATTCATTCCGGCTGCGGGACAGATCTTCCATCTGACTTGCAATCTGTTTATTCTGCTGATCCATGTGACGCAGCAGGGGTGTCAGTTCCTCATAGACATCATTGGAAAGAGGATCCTGCAGATTCAGGTTATTCAGTGGCGCAACGAGTTTTTTAGACGAACGCATGGCCAGAACAACCGAGAGGACAATCGCAAGGAATACGATTACCAAAAGAGGCTGCAGCATGCCCAGCAACAGGGAAAGAACGGTCAGATGACTGGTAGAGATTCGAAGCACACTTTCATCTGACAGTTTCTGCGCAAAATACAGAGTCTTTTCTGTTAACGTGCTGGAATACCTTGAGGATTCTCCGTAACCGGTTTCTCTTGCTTTGATGATTTCTTCCCGCTGACTGTGGTTTTCCATGGAAGAAGCGTCGGCAGCGGTATCATATAAGACTGTGCCGTCAGGGGCAATCAGGGTGAGCCGGTAATCACCGGTATTCAGCCCGTCAAGGTACTGCATACCTTCATCCTCCACAGCTTTTACGGCAAAGGAAAGCTGTGTTTTCAGCTGCGACCTGCGCAATGAAATAAAGTAGTCGTTCAGTGAGGTAAGGATTACAAGAAAACATGCCAGCAGCACGGTTGTAGCTACAAGCAGGATGGAATGAAATATTTTTTTTGTCATAAGGAAGCCTCCATTCGGTATCCTACGCTGATCACGGTCTTAATCAGGGAACCGTATTTCCCCAATTTTTTACGCAGGGTCTTAATATGCATATCCACTGTACGGGTTTCCCCGTAATAATCCACACCCCAGACGGCATTCAGCAGCTTCTCACGGGAAAATACCACGCCGATATGGGAAAGGAAAAGATGCAGCAGTTCAAATTCCTTGTAAGTGAGCGTGACAGGTTCTTTATCAACAGTAACGGTACGGCTGTCTAAATACATGGTAATGCCTGACAGGGAAAGGATGGAGACAGGCACGGTGTCTTCACAACGGCGCAGTACTGCCTTGACACGGGAAACCAGCTCCATGACACCGAAGGGTTTCACCAGATAATCGTCTGCTCCTAAGTCGAGACTTTGAATCTTGTCATATTCCATTCCTTTTGCCGTTGCCATAATCACAGGTATTTTTTCGGTTTCCGGCAGGGCACGGAGCTTTTTTAAGATCTCCACACCGTCTATTTCCGGCATCATAATATCCAGGATAATCAGCTGCGGCTTTTCGGAAGCAAGTGCATGGAGCATGGATACACCGTCAGCAAAACCTTTCGCCTCAAAACCGGTTGCATTTAAGGTATAAACTTCTATGTCTCTGATTGCACTGTCATCATCCACGCACCAAATCATAATTCAGACTCTCCTTTGTGAATGCCGGTTACGGAAAACTGTACCCATTCCGCAATATTCACGGCATGATCTCCGATTCGTTCAAAATATTTCGCAATCATCAAAAGATCCATTGCATATTCCCCGTCTGCAGTATTGCGGGAGATCATTTCAATTAAAAAGTTTTTGATCTTGATAAAATCATCATCCACTATATCATCGTCATCAATGACCTTTTTGGCAAGAGCTAAATCCTGTTTCACATAGGCATCAATGCTCTCCGTAACCATGTTTATGGTGGATTCTGCCATATGTCTGATGTATTCACATTCTTCTCCGGTACGTCCGTCTAAAAAAGTAATGATTTCAGCGATATCCGATGCCTGCACACCGATTCGCTCCATATCCGTAATCATCTTTAAGGCGGCGGAAATCTGTCTGAGATCCCTTGCGACCGGCTGCTGCTGGAGCAGCATTTTTAAACAGATGGATTCAATATTTCTCTCCATCTGGTCGATTTCCTCCGTAATCGGAAGTACCTGTTTACTCTTCTCTGCTTTTCCTTCCATCAGAGCGTTTGCAGACAAAGAAATGGATTCCTGGCAGAGGGCGCCCATCTCGATCAGACTTTTATTCAGAAGTTTTAATTGTTCATCAAATTTGTTTCGCATCAGCCAAACCTCCCCGTAATGTAGTCTTCTGTACGTTTATCTTTAGGATTTGCAAACAGTTTTTCCGTATCGCTGTATTCGATCAGGTTTCCTAACAGGAAGAACGCCGTCTGGTCAGAAATACGGGCAGCCTGCTGCATATTATGAGTCACAATGACAATGGTATACTTTTTCTTTAATTCCATGGCCAGATCTTCAATCTTGGAAGTAGAAATAGGATCCAGTGCACTGGTAGGTTCATCCATCAGAAGCACCTTGGGACTCACGGCCAGTGCTCTTGCAATACAGAGACGCTGCTGCTGACCGCCGGAAAGCCCCAGAGCCGATTTCTTTAAGCGGTCTTTGACCTCATCCCAGATGGCAGCACCTTTTAAGGATTCTTCTACGATTTCGTCCAATTTTGCTTTTGACTTGACCCCATGAATACGGGGACCATAAGCAATGTTGTCATAAACGCTCATGGGAAAAGGATTCGGCTTTTGAAACACCATGCCGATATCACGGCGCAGTTCATTGACATCTACGGCAGGAGAAAAAATATCCGTGTTATCATACTTTACTTCACCGCTGATTCTGACATCCTGAATCAGATCATTCATGCGGTTTAAGGTTTTTAAAAAAGTGGACTTACCACACCCGGATGGGCCAATCAGCGCCGTAATGGCATTTTCTTTGATACCGATGTTTATGTTTTTCAGTGCCTGGGTACTTCCGTACCAGAGACAGAGGTCATTTACAGTAATAATATCTTTCATGGGAATCCTCCATTATGGGAATACGCCGGTCATCCGGCATTCCTTTTCTTAAAATAGCTTCCGGCGAAGTCAGCTAACAGATTAATAAGCAGTGTCATGATCATCAGAATGGCAGCAATGGCAAAAGCAGTATCGAAATCGCCCTCCTCTTTGGCATATACATAAAGCGCCACGGTCAAGGTCGCACCGGAGCTGGTCAGCCCATGGAAGATGTCGTTCAGGGCATGTGCGAAACCTGCTGTGAAAAGCAAAGCAGCGGACTCTCCGATAATTCTTCCCACCGATAAAATAAGTCCGGTTACGATACCGTCGATACAGCCGGGAAGTACCACCGTACGGATGACTCTCCATTTCCCGGCACCCAGACCAAAAGCACCTTCCCGGTAGCTTTGCGGTACGGTTTTTAAACTTTCCTGCGTGGTACGCATGACGGTGGGCAGATTCATGATGACAAGTGTCATGGCACCTGCCAAAAGGGATGTTTTCATGGACAGAAACTGACAGAAGAAAAGCATGCCCACAAGACCGTAGATAATGGAAGGAATACCGGACAGAGTCTCCGCCGCATATTCAATCACGGTAACAATTTTTTTGTTTTTGGCATATTCCGTCAGATAGACAGCCGCTCCCACACCCAGAGGAAGCACCAGAATCAGGGTCGCAAGAATAATATATAATGTATTCAGAATATCAGGCAGAATGCCAATCTCTCCGGAAAGGTAACTGGGTTTGGTTGTGAGAAATTTTATGCTTAAGTGTGGCAGACCTTTCCATAGTACATAGGCAATTAAAAAGAGAACCAATGCGCAGGTGAAAATAACGGAGCCCCACATCAGAGTCTTCATAACGCCAATGTAAACTTTTCTGCTGCCGGAAAGAGAATGTTGTTTCACTGTTTTCACCGCCTTTACTTTTCTTTTTTCCGTTTCAGGAAAAAGTTCAGGGTTGCATTAATCAGCATAATAAAGAAGAACAGTACCAGTGCAATGGAAAACAATGCCTGTCTCTGTAAGCCGGAGGAATAGGACATTTCACTGGCTACTGCCGTGGTAAGGAACCGGACACTCTGAAAGAGTGACGGCATATTGGGTACATTACCGGATACCATCATGACGGCCATGGCTTCTCCGATGGCACGCCCTACACCTAAGACGATGGCTGCGGCAATACCACTTCTGGCAGCAGGCACGGAAACCTTAAAATAGGTTTCCACAGGTGTCGCACCCAGGGCGAGAGAGGCTTCTTCGTATTCCTTGGGAACTGCATCCAATGCATTTAAGGATACTTTGATAATGGACGGCAGTACCATGATGGCAAGTACGATGATGGCGGCTAACAGGCTGGCCCCATCCGGAATCTGAAAGATTTTACGAATGGAAGGCACCAGGATCAGCATGCCCACAAGACCGTATACCACGGAGGGAATACCCGCAAGCAGGCTTACGGCAACTTCCACTGCCCGACGGACTTTAAAGGGTGCGATTTTTGACAAAAATACAGCGGTCAGAAATCCGATGGGTGCACCTAAGGCCACTGAAAATACAGTTCCGTAGATACTGGTCAGAATAAAGGGCAGGATACCGAACTGAGGAGGATTGGCGGTAGATTTCCACTCCCTGCCGAACAGGAAGGAAAAAAGACCGATTTTTCTTATGGCAGGTACACCGGCAATGATCAGGTATACGGTAATGAGCAGTACACAAAATACCGTTATAAAACCTAATAGTAGAAAAATGCCGGCTATGAAGCGCTCGCAAAATTTCTGTTTACTTTTCATAATTTCTCGCATTCTGTCGTATAACGACGGGATAATCTGACATACCGGCACGGAGGGGGACCGTGCCGGTACGCAGTTGTAATATAGGATACTTAATGAATGATGAAGAAGCTTAGTTTACAGGAACCACACCTGCACCGGTAATGATGTCTGCCACCTTGTCACTGGTAACATAATCGAAGAATGCCTGTGCCGGAGCGGAAAGCTTGGTGTCGGTTTTGGTTACCAGAACGAAGGGACGCTGGATTGCGTAGGAACCGTCTTTTACGGTCTCTTCGGTAGGATATACACCATTGACATTCAGAGCCTTTACATTGTCCTTTACAGCAGAAAGAGATGCATAACCGATGGCATCCGGATTCTGGCTGACTGTGGTGATAACGTCACCTGTGGAAGTTAATTCCTGACGATACTTACAGTTGTCGGAGGTTTTGGTAATGGATTCAAAACCATCTCTGGTACCGCTTCCGGCTTCACGGCCGATGATTACGATTTCTGCATCTGAGCCGCCGACTTCATTCCAGTTGGTGATTTCTCCCGTATAGATAGAAGCAATCTGTTCAACCGTCAAGTCGTTTACCGGGTTCTCGGGATTTACAACAACGGCGATGCCATCCAGAGCCAGTACGGTTTCGGTAAGTCCCTGGGACTTTTCCTCATCCTTTAAGGATCTGCTGGAAAGACCGATGTCACATCTTCCTTCCGATACGGCTGTGATACCGGAACCGGATCCGGTAGGATTGTAAGTAAACTGGATACCGTCATTTTCTGCCATGAAGGATTCCCCAAGTGCACCGATGACTTTTGCCATAGAAGTGGAACCGTCTGTAGCAACGGTACCGGAAAGCTTGCTGCTGCCACAGCCTGTCAGTGTGCTGACAGCAAGAATACCTGCGAGTGCTAAACTGAATACTGTTTTCTTTTTCATAATAACTCTCTCCTTTTTTAATTGCGTTACTTTTATACTTTGTTTTGAGTACAGTAAAAGCGTACCACCGGTTTGTAAAGTCAAAAAGCAGGGCAATGTAAAATCGGTGTAAATTAAATAACGCAAAAAAATCCTCTTTACCGGGGACAGTAAAGAGGATATCTGCTGTAGTTTTCAGGTTGATTATGCTACATAACAGTACATAAAGATGAAGTGGCAGATGCTTCCGGCCATAACAAACAGATGGAAGATTTCATGGGATCCGAAGTTAGCATGCTTCGCATTAAAGAGTGGAAGCTTCAGGGCGTAAATAACGCCGCCTATGGTGTAAATGATGCCACCTGCCAAAAGCCAGCAGAAAGCAGGAACAGAAAGCGTATGGAACAGTTGACC
This sequence comes from Lachnospiraceae bacterium, assembly GCA_051888725.1. Classification (GTDB taxonomy): domain Bacteria; phylum Bacillota; class Clostridia; order Lachnospirales; family Lachnospiraceae; genus Acetatifactor. Next base: position 7,935 of record JBJFCA010000038.1, on the reverse strand, counting down.
GAACACGAACACACACACCCAGCCCATGGCAATATAAATAACGGAAGAAAACCATTTGGGACAGGTAATCCAGAATGCTTTGATTAACATTCCGACAATGGCGATGCTCCATACAATTGTTAACATGGTATAGCCTTCTTTTCCGCCAAGAACAATGAGACATACCGGTGTGTAAGAACCGGCAATCAGTACAAAAATCATCATGTGGTCAATCTTTTGAAAAATGCGAAGAGGCTTTCCTGATAAATTGACGGAATGATATGTGGCACTTGCACCATATAATAAAACCATGCTGAGCATGAAAATAAGCATTGCGGTGAAGGTTTTACCACCGGCGGTAATGCCGGCTTTGATCAAAAGAGGAACGGAAGCAAAAAGGGCCATCATACAGGCAATAAAATGTGTAATGGCACTGCCGGGTTCACGAATCGTAATCTGCATCATCAATACCTCCTGATAAATTTTATATAAAGCGCAATTGAACGTGTTACAAACACATGACGTAGTATTAAAAACTACTTCTTGTTGAGTAGATGCTACTACATAAAGAAGGAGGTGTCAAGTAAAAATTTTCAGTCTTCCTCGATAACCTGTATTTCCAGATAGTCAAAATCTATGGCTTCGGTAAAGTTATCCTGGGTAAAACGTGTTTTACTGTGAAGTTTAAAATCGCGAACCGAAGAAGAAAGCCAGATTGGGTGGCCAAGATCGAAGTGGGTACAGATTTCATCAATAGCATGAAAAACCTTGTGGGTCCGGGTATCATCGCTGCTGTCTGCGACAACCATATCGGCAAGCATTTTATTATTGCGAAACATTTTGGCCCATAACCTGAACATGATGAAAATCCTCCCTGACAGATAAATATACGAAATATATTTTACATCTTAGCAGAAATTATCGAATAAAAATACACAGAAAAAATTAAAAATTTAATAAATCTTTAGACAAAATGTACAAAACCGATAAAGTATGGTACAATAAAACTGACTTGATTTCGTAAAAGGAGAATTCATAAATGGATGTAAGAGAATATAAGGACAATGAAGTAGACAGCTGGGAAGAAGTCAATCTGATTTATAATGCTGCATTAAAGCAGGTGCAGACCAAGATGGAAATTTTGAATGAAGAATTCCAGCGGGTACATAAATACAACCCGATTGAACATATTAAGGCCAGAATCAAAAGCTCGGAAAGTATTGTAAAAAAACTGAAAAGATATGGTTATGAATCCACCATAGAGAACATGATCAATTATGTCAATGATATAGCGGGAATCAGGATTATCTGTTCCTTTACGTCTGATATTTACAGGATTGCGGATATGGTTGCCAACCAGAAAGACATCAAAGTACTGTCTATCAAGGATTACATTACGTATCCCAAGGCAAGCGGTTACAAAAGCTATCATATGCTTTTATCCGTGCCGGTATATTTGTCGGACCGTATCGAGGAAACCAAGGTGGAAATGCAGATCAGAACTGTCGCCATGGATTTCTGGGCAAGCTTAGAGCATAAAATGCATTATAAATTTGAAGGAGATGCACCGCAGCATATCAAAGATGAACTGGTGGAATGTGCGCATATGGTGTCAGATCTGGACGCCAGAATGCTCTCCTTAAACGAAGAGATTCTGGCTATGAGCGGGGAAAGAATGGAATGAGAGCTTAGAAATCCATATTGGTAATTTCCATTTCATATAACCCCGTTTCATCAAATGAGAATTTTATGCTGCTTTTCATGACAGTACCCTGTGCTTCAAATTTATAAGTCAGGCTCGTCATGGAACTGCCCTCATAGCGGTCTCCCGGATTCTCCCCCATTGCGGCAATGACCGTGTCAATGCTGTCGCCGTTCTGAATGCCGTTGCAAAGACCGAAAGTTGTGTTTTCGTTGCCATAAGATCCGGCAGATAACACTACAGCACGTACAGAGGCGTCCTTAATGGCAATCGTCTGATCGGTTGTATTCTTAAAACTGATCCGGATCTGTTCTCCGGCTTCACTTTTGGCACGCCCGGAAGTCATGGTGTACTGCATGCTTTCCAGCTCTTCGTTAAGAAGGGAATCATCCATTGTATATCCTGCTGCCGCAAAGTCGGCATAGCATAAAGGAAAACGGTACACCTTTCCGTTCAGACTGAATTCCAGACTCTTCCAGTCGTCGGTGGAGTAGGAGATGGGCTCTGCAGTGTTTTGCACTGTTGCGTCGTTCTTTTCTTCTGCATCCCCCGGCTCTTTCGTATCATTTTGCGTTTCCGTATCATTTAGCCTTTCTGCGTCATTTAGCGTTTCTGCATCTTTTGACTTTTCCGCATCATTTTGCATTTCCGTATTACCGGCAGATTCCCGTACATCTGCTTCCGTATTTTCTGTTACCGTTGCAGAGCCGGTACTTTGATTTTTCTTTTCTTTTTCTCCGCATCCGGTTATGGATGTTAAGCTGATTGTTAAAATGAGTATACCGAGTAAAACAATTTTTTTCTTTTTCATAGGAAGCCTCCCAAAAAATAATGAAATCAATTAATCATTATTTTATAAGAAGGATGTGTAATGGAAATCGATATCGTGTAAATTATGTGTAAAAAATCAAAAGCAGAAGATGCAGACTGCAATTTAACGCATCAGTTCCTCATACAGATTTTCTATTTCACCGTCAGTGGTGGAATTCATAAACAGAGTCGTTTCCTTTGTCTGAACCATCAGAATGGGAGTGTCGTCTCCGTTTAAATAAAGGCTGCATGTACCGTAGGTTTTACCCTTGAAATACCCGATGCTGTATTCCTCTGTAGAGCCGCCGTTCGTTTTGAAAAAATCGTCTTTGGGCATCTCGTCAAGAAGGGAAACCTGCGTTATGTCGCTGAGTGCGATTTCACTGTGATAACCGGCTGCGGAGACGCTTAACTGATCGTCCGAAAGCGTAATCTCTACGTGAACATGCAGGAAGGGAATGAGCATTGCAAATGTTACAAGCAGGCATCCGGCAATGAAAACCGTGAGGATAACAGTCCATGTTTTTGCGGCTTTTGTGGCATAATTGAATGCATAATTACCACTCTGCATCCGGTTGGGCACGAGTGTGTGCTTATCGTTGGGATTATAGTAAAAGCCGGTTTTCCAGTATTCATCGTCGTCCACATAGAGGGGAGCTGTGTCCTTTGACAACAGTTCCTTTTTTCTGTACTTTGCAAAAAGGAACGAAAGCAGCATGCATACAGCAGAAAAAAACGAAAGGAAAATGTAAATGTAAAATGCAGCTTCCGGGAAATGGCCGGAAGCCAGTGTCATGACTGCAGGACATACCCATGCAATACCGTTCAGAAGGGACAAAAGCAGCATACCAATGCCTTTGTAGTATTTCATTTCCCGGTTTATTCTCTGGTTCACGGCGGTATCCTTGCTGTATACGGTCTTCTCAGATCTGTTAATAAACGCATGCAGGATCCATGCTGCCAAAGTAACCGTCAGGCTGCAGAGGAAAAAGATGAAAATCATTATAAAATAGTTTTCATTCCGTTTACCGATAAAAGGAAGAAAACAGACAATTTCCGCGGTCAGAATTAAAAAATGGTGTTTTACATCCGGTGCGTCTTTACCATTTCCGGCCGAAAGCTGTGTGTCGATATAAACTTTTTTCTGACTTTCCACGAGCCAGCCGTTCTTCATTTTCAGGTCATACATTTGTCTGTGACGGGAAATGTTGATCCATTCTACGCCAATGCAGTACACAGCAATCCAGATACAGAAGATCAGGATAAATATCACAAAATTCCAGAAGATCAGAAAGCAGATGGCAACGGATACAAAACAGTTCCAATTTAAGAAACACTTCATGCTTTTCCCGGCAGCTCTAACAAGGTTCTGTACTTCTTCATCCTGTACATGATCCTTTGGAATATGGACACCTAAAAGCATGCCGTTTGCATATTTGTAATTGGAATCAAAGACATATTTCATGATCAGTGTCATAAACAGATTCATAATCAGAAAAAATATAAACATTGCAATTCCCATAATCGTATCCTTTCACGGAAAATCTGACATCATATAGAAACATTTGTAACATTCATACGGACGGTGTCATAAAACCAAAGACAGAGCGTGTCATATGTCAAAAGACAGAGCGTATCATAAGGCAAAAGGCAGAGCGTGTTATATGTCAAAAGACAGAGCGTATCATAAGACCAAAGGCGAAGTGTTGTCATATGGCACAGGGATTCATGCGTCCATAAACATCCGCACACATTTTTAAGAATTCTTCCTCATCCATTCCGGAAATGCTTGCCTCCGCAGATAAGAGCTCCAGATCGGATTCTAATTTTTCCTGAAACCTGTCACCTGCATTTAATTTTTCGGCTACAAAGGCACCCTGGCGTCTGTCGGTCCGGATATAGCCTTCTGCTTTCAAAATCTGATAGGTCTTATTAACCGTCATGGTGTTGATGCCGGCATCCAGCGCAAGCTGTCTGACAGTGGGAAGCTTCTCATTTGCTTTCAGTTCGCCCCTGCCGATTCCTTTTACAATCTGGTTGCGCAGCTGCACATAAAGGGGAATGTCACTGTTCATATCCAACTCAATGATCATAAAATGCTTTCCTCCTTTTTGTATTATCTGTATTACAAAGTATAATACAGAAACGGCAAAGTGTCAACAAAAAGTACTCAGCGCAGCTGTATAGGAAAAATCATTTTGCATCATACTATCTTTGTAATGATCTGAAGAAAGGAAATAAGAAAATGATATTAAAGGAAAAAGAACGCACCGTCATTGAAGATCTTAAGACACAGGAAAAATCCTGCGTGGAAAAGTACGAAAAATATGCCGGTCTGGCAAAAGACCCGGAATTGAAAAGTCTGTTTGAAACCCTGCATAAAAAGGAGCAGGAACATTATGATTCTTTGTGCCAGGTATTGTCCGGCACGGTTCCTTCCTGTGACTGCAATGATACCGATGGCAGAAATTATGAGCCTAAGGCAACTTATTCGGCAATGGAGAATTCGGAAGATAAGCTGCATGACGCTTTTCTGGCGACCGACTGTATCGGTACGGAGAAACTGGTATCCGGTGAGTATAACACGGATGTTTTTAATTTTGGGGAAAGCAGTATCCGAAAGCTTCTGGCAGATATCCAGGTAGAGGAACAGAATCATGCGGAGATGCTTTATAAGTACAAAACCGTAAATGGCATGAAATAGAAAACAGACAAAAGGATCTTTGGTTTGCAAATCAAAGATCCTTTTTGCGTATTCCGCCGTGCTCTCGGTTTTCATCCGGCACGCGCTGATATTGTTTACTCAAAATGGATTGAAGATGGATTGAAGGATATGTTTTGATTTCAAGGTGGATCCTTAATTTGAAGGATGTGTTTTGAAGGATATGTTTTGAAGGATGTGTTTTGATTTCAAGGTTGAGGTTTTGCATATAATATGATAGTATGATTTCTATATCAATATTTCAACTTATGGCATTTGCTTTCATGATAGAAGCAAATGCTATAAATCAGTTGTTTTTCATTTTTTATCTGTCCAATTTCGGACAATTTCACCTACTATTATCAGTTATTTTAACAATTTATCTGTTTTGCTTAGGTCGGACCAACGGATAAAGTGTGTAGTTTTACATGTATTATCTGTTGTATGAGAGCTAAATAGACAGATAAAATACGCGAATTCATTTTTTTATAGGAAAATTCCCATTTCGGAAAAGTGTTCCCGAATGAATTTGCATATTCTATTGCAGACGCGCTTTCGCTTGGGACGGAACGTAGCGGTACTAAATTCGCAAGAATTGCTCATTAAGCACCGACGTTCCTTTACAGTCTGCAATTAGAATAGCAAATTCATTCTTAGCAACACAATTCCGAAAAGGGACTAGGAAAAACCCAAGAAGGGAAAGAGCGTGGATAGACATAGCACGGGAAAAACAGGAAGAAAACAGGAAAAAGCCAAGGAGGGAAAGAGCGTGGATAGACATAGCACGGGAAAAACGGGAAGAAAACAGGAAAAACCCAAGGAGGGAAAGAGCAGGGATAGAATAGATGACAAAAAGCAGCTTAAAACAGGCTGCAAGAGGTAAGAAGGAAAAGACCTACAATTTAAAAGGAGGATAACATGATTTTAAATGAATTGCTCAATAAGCGAAACGAATTAGTCACAGTGAGAGACGAGATTATGAAAACGATTGCAGATGCTCCGGATGGAAATCTGAGAATTGCGAAGAATGGTGAAATAGTACAGTATTATCATGTGGCAGAAAAAGGCGATTCCCAGGGGAAATACCTGCATAAGGATCAAAGAGAATATGTATGTAAACTTGCACAAAATAATTATGACCGGAAGATATTGAGAGAGGTGTGTAAAGAAATTAAAGCCATTGATGCTTTTTTGAAAGCGTATAATCCTGAGAAACTGGGATTACTTTATGACAAGATGAATGACATGAGAAAAGAACTCGTGCAGCCCCTGTATCTTTCAGATGAAGAATATTTAAGGAGATGGCAGGAAGCGCCTTATAAGTCCAATCCTTTTATGCAGGAGGAACGGGTATACGTGACAAAACGGGGAGATTTGGTCCGAACGAAGTCTGAGGAAATGATTGCGGATTTATACTTTGAAATGGGTATACCTTATAAATATGAATGCCCTGTTGTATTGTACAACGGAGTTGTGAAATATCCTGATTTTACACTACTAAAGATTGATGAAAGAAAAATAATTTATCATGAACATTTGGGACTTTTAGAGGATGCTGAATATAGAAGAGCCAATCTGATCAAGATCAATGAATACGGTAAATCCGGAATTGTCATAGGAAACAATCTTCTCATAACCTTTGAAACCTCATATTGTCCGTTCAATTTGAATACAATCAGAAAAACCATTCAGAAGGTGTTCCGGTAAATTGTATATGTAAAAATGGAATCGGTGACGAGTACCTAAGGGTATAGTTTGGATGGTGCTAAGAGCCTCAAAGTGAAGATTCAAATTATCGACATATAAAATTCGGTATTATAGAAAAATTATATGCACAATATTATCTAAAATTACGGATAAGAGTTATAAGATAAGGAAACTTATCTGTTTGCCTACAGTAGAAGAAACAGATAAAAATAAGGACGCAAATACAATTATATGCAAAATTTGTAATTTGCATACGGATAAAATAAAGCAGAAAGTTATTTTATTGGTTGGAACTTTTATGAGATAGGAATTTTTGATTGCAATTCCCGATAGCAATTCCCAATTGCAATTCCCGATAGGCATTCCCAATTGGCATTCTCCATTGCAATTCTTAATAGGAATTCCGGATTTTAAGGTTGCGAAGTGCCAATGGCGTGATAAAATATTAGCAGTGACAGAGAAATGGAACATTCATAGAAATGGAGCGTTCATTATGAAGAAAAAACTTGCTGTATTGTTCCCGGGACTGGGATATCACACCGACAAGCCTCTTTTATACTACAGTAAAAAGCTTGCAAGGCAGGAAAAATATGAAATTGTGGAAGTGGTATATGGAAAAATGCCTGCGAATGTAAAGGGAAATCCCCAAAAAATGAAAGAGGCGTTTCTTACCGCATTGCAATACGCAAAGGAACAGTTAAAGTCTATTGACTTTGCTTCTTTTGAAGAGGTATTATTTATTTCTAAGAGCGTGGGAACGGCTGTTGCCGTGGCTTATGCGGAGGAAAAAGGGATATCTGTGGGGCAGATTCTGCTTACCCCTCTTGCAGAAACTTTTCAGGTAGTTAACGGTGACGGGCAGATATTTAAAAGGGCGGTGGCATTTCATGGAACTGCGGATCCGTGGGCAGATACGAAAGCTGTTCGGACAGCATGTGAAAAATGTGGTGTCACTTTGTATCTGACGGAAGGCGCCAATCATTCCATGGAAACAGGGAATGTGCAGACAGATCTGTTAATCGGTAAGGATATCATG
>JBJFCA010000037.1:0-5404 GCA_051888725.1 Lachnospiraceae bacterium | reverse complement strand
AAGATGAAAATATCGAGTATGAAAAGGAACTGAACGCAGAACTGAACAAGCTGCGTAAGTCCCGTGAAAAATATATGGATATGTATACCGATGATTTGATTTCCAGAGAGGAATTAAATGAGAAAATCGGTGGAATGAGAAAAGAGATTGATCGATTGGAAAATGAACTAAAAATGGTGTCCTATCATCTGACTAAGGGTGAGCAGTTAGAAGCAATTCTGAACAGCACCTTTAAACAGATGGAAGATATTACGGATGTTCACGAAATGACCAACACTCAGCTCAAACGCCTGATTCAAAAAATTGAAGTGGACAAGGATGGTAATGTAGATATTTACCTTCGTCTTATCGGTGACTTAGGATTAGATGAAACCGTGCTTATTGAAGGAACGGAGAAATCAGAAGCCGCAGAAGAAAACGCTGATCCATACCAAGAAAATGGTATGTCGGAAACCCCAAAGACATCTACCACAAAAACCATTCCAAATCGTACCAACCGTACATAAGGATGTGACGGACCGCCTCATGCAGATTCATCCAACACTTGCAAAGGAGGCAAGGTGTGTGCTGGATGTCAATAAGTCAGAGCGTCATATCAGAGGCGGTATGGCTACCAAGGAAAAATATGCGCACCAGCACCGGAATGGAATGTGAGAGCGATAAAAATGATTGCGCCTGAATGAAATATAGTATAATATATTTCTAATTTCACACAAAAAAGGAAAGCGCGACAAACGGAATCATGAACACAAAAATACTTTTACTGTCCACGGGGGGTACGATTGCTTCTGTACCGGGAAAACACGGACTAAGTCCCGAAGCAAGAGGTGAGATGCTTACAAAGTGTCTTCCGGATGAATTGAAAGAAAAAAAGGTTAAGGTAACATATAAGGATATTTTATGTATGGACAGCTCCAACATGCACGCTAAGGAATGGCTGGAAATTGCGCAGGCTATCCTTAAGGTGCAGATGGACTATGATGCGGTTGTGATTACCCATGGGACGGATACCATGGCCTATACTGCATCCATGCTAAGTTATCTGCTGATCGGATGCCGGATACCGGTTGTGATTACCGGTGCCCAGAAACCATTGGGTATTGTCGGCTCAGATGCGCTGAAAAATATGCAGGATGCATTCCGTGTGGCTGCTTGTGCAGAAACGCCCTTGGTGATGGTGGTTTTTTACGGAAGAATTATTCTTGGCAATCATTCCTGTAAGGTAAATGCTACATCCATGGATGCATTTCACAGTGTATATTCTGAATATATAGGCAGGATAGAGAAGAATCAGGTAATCTGGAATACAGTATTGCTCAGAAAAATAAAACAGAATGAAACACCTATAAGACACATGGGTATCTCAGATCAGGTGATTCTCATTAAGCTTTATCCCGGCATCACCGGAGAATTGTTTTCCTGGATCAACGACCGGGATTACCGGGGCGTTGTGCTGGAAAGCTTCGGGTGTGGAGGAATTCCCAATATGTACGGAGATGTATTGAACAGCATTGGGGAACTGATACATGACGGAAAAGTGGTTGCCGTAAAAACACAATGTTATTACGGAAATACCAATATGGAGATTTATGAAGTAGGAAAACGGGCTCTTATGCAGGGAGCGGTCTGTATCAGTAATATGACCACGGAAGCACTGGTTACAAAGTTAATGTGGGCATTGGATTTTTGCAGCGGAGAGCAGGCAATCCGATTGCTGACGAAGGATGTCTGCGGAGAACTGACACATATGCGGGGAAATATAAAAGAGTAAATGGGGTATTTACATTTCCACACTTTATGTATATAATCAAGGCGAAATTGAAGCAAAGGCGCTGTGTAGTAATACGTGGCGTCTTTTTTGCTGTATAAAAATGCAGTAAGGCTTCAGGGCGTCCATTCCCTTTATCAGATTATACGGCAGAATATACGTCTGCGTCAGGAAATGCCGTCCAAAATAAAGAAAGGCAGGCCTTTTAAAATGGAGACTGAAGAACAAAAGAAGATTAAAAATACCGCGGAAGTACTGGTTGAATGTCTGGAGGAAGAAGGTGTGGATACCATATTCGGGATACCGGGAGAAGAAACTCTGGATCTGATGTTTGCCATCAAAAACAGCCGTATCCGGTTTATTGATACCAGGCATGAACAGGGAGCAGCCTTTATGGCAGATGTCTATGGCAGGCTGACCGGCAAAGCAGGGGTGTGTCTGTCCACGCTGGGACCGGGTGCCACAAATCTGGTAACCGGTGTGGCGGATGCGTTTTTGGACGGCTCCCCGCTAATTGCCATCACCGGTCAGGTAGGAACCGACCAGATGCAGCTGACAAGTCATCAGTATCTGGATCTGACGACTATGTTTGCCCCGATTACCAAAAAGACAAAGCAGATTATCCGGCCGGATACCGTGGCAGAGATTACCCGTCTGGCATTTAAATATGCAGAAAATGAAAAGCCCGGGGCTACCCATATCGATCTGCCCAAAAATATTGCAAAGATGCCGGCAAATGTAAAACCTCTCAAAAAGCAGGAAAGGATGATCGAATATGCTTCGGCAAAAGCAGTTGAAACTGCAGGAGAACTGATCAGGCAGGCCAAGGCACCGGTGATCCTTGCGGGAAATGGTGCCGTCAGGCAGCATGCGTCAAAAGTACTTACGGAGTTTGTGAATAAGCTGCATATCCCTGTTGTGAATACCATGATGGCCAAAGGCATTGTCTCCATGGATAATCCGTACAGCCTGTGGACAATGGGCATTCCGCAGAAGGATTATGTCAATAAGATTTTCGAGGTGGCAGATCTTATCATAGGTGTAGGCTATGACATGGTAGAATGCGCACCGGCCAAGTGGAATGTCCGTACGGATGCCAAAATCATTCATATTGCAAGTGAACCGGCAGATGTAAATAAACATTATCAGCCGGATGTGGAGCTTGTAGGAGATATTTCCAATAGTTTAAAGAAGATTCTTAAAATAACCAATCGTGAAGCAGAACCTGTTTTTGCACTGCGGTTAAAACAGCAGATGCTTAAGGAACAAAAGGAAATGGCAGCAGATGATTCCTATCCCATGAAACCTGCCAGAATCCTTGCCGATGTGAGAAAAGTCATGGGCAGGGAGGATATTGTACTTTCTGATGTGGGTGCGCATAAAATGTGGATAGCCAGACATTATCACTGTTATGAACCCAATACCTGTCTTATCAGCAATGGTTTTGCCAGTATGGGCTTCAGTGTTCCGGGGGCCATCAGCGCCAAGATGCTTTACCCGGAAAGAAGGGTTCTCGCCATCTGCGGTGACGGCGGCTTCATGATGAACAATCAGGAGTTAGAGACCGCAGTCCGGGAACAGATTCCCTTTGTCACCTTAATCTGGGAGGATGAGTCCTATGGACTGATTAAATGGAAAGAGCAGGAGCAGTTTGGCGACAGCTGCTATGTGGATTTTACCAACCCGGATTTTGTCATGATGGCAGAGTCCATGCACTGCAAGGGCTATGAAGTGCATTCTGCAGAGGAACTGATTCCTACTTTAAATGAGGCTTTTGCCCAGAATGTACCTTCCGTGGTGGTGGTAAAAGTGGATTACAGTGAAAACATGAAGCTGAGTGCACACCTGAAAGAAATTATGGCGGAAAAGTAAAAATAACCGGAGGAAATTCAGCAGGAAATTGCTTTGACAAGCAGACGTATAGTCTTTATAATGGGAAACAGAAATGCAAGAGACTAATACGAAAGGCATGGTAGTAGGAAAATGGAGAGAGAAATGGTTGTGGTTCTTGACTTCGGCGGCCAGTATAATCAGCTGATTGCCCGCAGAGTCAGGGAATGTAATGTGTATTGTGAAGTACATCCGTACAACCTTTCCTTGGATAAGCTGAAAGAAATGCATCCCAAGGGAATCATTTTCACAGGAGGTCCCAACAGTGTATACGGCAAAGATTCTCCTCTTTGTGACATGGAAGTTTTTAAGCTGGGTGTTCCCGTTTTAGGTATTTGCTATGGTTCACAGCTCATGGCGCATATGCTGGGTGGTAAGGTAGCCACGGCACCTGTCAGCGAATATGGAAAGACAGAAGTCACTGTCAATAATAAGACAAAATTATTTGAAGGTGTATCGGAAAAGACAATCTGCTGGATGAGCCACACAGATTACATTGAGAAAGCACCGGCAGATTTCACCATTACGGCACATACTCCCGTATGTCCTGTAGCCGCTATGGAAAATGTTGAGAAAAACCTTTATGCTGTACAATTCCACCCTGAAGTGATGCACACCCAGGAAGGTATGAAGATGCTTCATAACTTTGTCATGAACATTTGTGGATGTACCGGCAGCTGGAAGATGGATTCTTTTGTAGAGACCAGCATTAAAGCCATTCGCGAAAAGGTCGGAGACGGCAAGGTACTCTGTGCTCTTTCAGGTGGCGTGGATTCTTCCGTGGCAGCGGTCATGCTGGCAAAAGCGGTAGGAAAACAGCTTACCTGCGTTTTTGTGGATCACGGTCTTCTTCGTAAAAATGAAGGGGATGAGGTGGAAGCGGTATTTGGTCCCGATGGTCCTTATGACTTAAACTTCATCCGTGTGAATGCGCAGGAACGTTTTTACAGTAAGTTAGCCGGGGTAACGGAACCGGAACGTAAGCGTAAAATTATCGGTGAAGAATTTATCCGTGTATTTGAAGAAGAAGCAAAGAAAATTGGTGCTGTTGACTTTCTGGTACAGGGCACCATTTACCCCGACGTCATTGAAAGCGGTCTCGGCAAATCCGCAGTGATCAAGAGCCATCACAATGTAGGCGGTCTTCCGGATTGTGTAGATTTTAAGGAGATTATTGAACCCCTCCGTCTGCTGTTTAAAGATGAGGTGCGGAAGGCAGGCCGTGAACTGGGTATTCCGGAATATCTGGTAAATCGTCAGCCGTTCCCCGGTCCCGGACTCGGCATCCGTATCATTGGTGAAGTTACTGCAGAAAAGGTCAAGATTGTTCAGGATGCGGATTATATTTACAGAGAAGAAATTGCCAAAGCCGGTATTGCACCCCAGCTTGGTCAGTACTTTGCGGCTCTCACCAACATGCGCAGCGTAGGCTGCATGGGCGACGAACGTACCTACGATTATGCTGTGGCACTTCGTGCCGTCACCACATCCGACTTCATGACTGCAGAAGCGGCCCAGCTTCCCTGGAATCTTCTCGGCAAAGTCACTAACAGAATTGTAAATGAAGTCAAAGGCGTGAACCGCGTAGTCTACGACTGCACGAGCAAACCGCCCGGAACGATTGAGTTTGAATAGTAGCCACAAGTCTGGGAAGCCTTATAAATAGGGCGTTCCCGGACTTTTTCTTTTGATCTGCTACTATTTTGCTACTAACCGCAACTACTCTATTTCACATCGTTTTGTTTC